>CAXTUO010000578.1:0-3249 GCA_964247175.1 uncultured Acetobacteraceae bacterium
TACCAGCACGCCTCAAGGCATGTTCTCGCTCCAAGTGCTGGGCGCTGTTGCCCAACTCGAACGGGCTCTGATTGCCGAGCGCACCAAGGCCGGCCTGAGCGCCGCACGCGCGCGGGGCCGGGTTGGCGGCAACCCAGGCCTGCGCGCAGGCGACCCGGCCGCAATTTGCAAGGTCAGAGCCAGCCGGAACGCGGCGCATCTGCAAGGCGTTCTGGCGCAACTGCATCTTTGGTTGCCAACCGTGCGCCGCATGCGCCCGGACCAGCCCTGGGGCGATGTCGTGCGCGTACTCAACCGCGGACCGCACGGAGCCTGGACAGTGGAGCGCCTTCGCCGGACGGTGAAGCGGCTTGCAACAGAAGGCATCATTGAAACGACGTTGCTGGGCCGCGCCCGCCAGCAACGCGGCGATGACCGCCTCGCCCGCCTGGTTGCGGGTATTAAGGCGGCAGCGCCCGACCGCACCCTCCAACAGATCGCGTCACAACTCGAAGCCATGCGCGAGCGCACGCCCCGAGGCGGGACGCGCTGGCACCCGTCATCGGTCAAGCATCTCCTGGATCGAGCCGAGCAGCTCGGCCTGGCGGGCACATTGTCAGGCAAAGTCGCTTCAGAGGTCTGGCGTTGACATCCAGCGGCGGCCCGCTGTTTCAACGGCGTATGCGGTGTATGTAGCGGCGCGCAATGATCATGTCCCGACGCGAAATCAGGGGCGGTTTCCGGCGCACGCTGGTTGAGACTGGGGCGGGTGCCTGACGCAGGTTGTTAGAAAACGGGCGCAAGGTCATTGAGACGGACGGGGCACGGGCGCCAGGGCGCTGCGCGCTCACGTCGTTAGTGGAGCTTTGGGAATATGCGGCTTGAGACCGCGGGCGAGAAGGCTGTCGAGCATCCGGTCTGGGAGGAACATGGAGAGACAGACGATGATTGCCGCGTCGCGACCAACGGTGTAGCGGGTGCGAGGCTGCTTGCTGGTGATCGCGCGGTGATCCTTCCCGCCTTTTGTAGACGGGTTACACTACGTTTGCTGCTTGCTGTTCTGCCTGGTTCGGCGTGCGGTAGTCCAGGGCCGAATGAAGGCGCTGGCGGTTGTAGAAGCCCTCGACGTAGGCGAACAGGTCGCGCTTGGCTTTGTTCCGGGTGGCGTAGGTCCTATGGTGCACCAGCTCGGTTTTGAGCGTGTGGAAGAAGCTTTCCATCGGTGCGTTGATGCTCCTATGTCGGTCAAGAGCAGATCGCGCGCGCATTGGCCATGATTGGCTTGGTGCAGAGATACCTGAAAACCTCACGAGCGACGTAGCGTTTGAGGCAGCGGATGATCTCGGCTTTGGACTTGCCTTCCGCGGTGCGCCGGCGGACGTAGTCCAGTGTCGGCTGGTGGCCGCGCATGCGGGTGATGACCACCCGGTAAAGGGCGGCGTTGGCTTGGCGGTTGCCGCCGCGGTTGAGACGGTGCCGGTTGGTTTTGCCGCTTGATGCCGGGATCGGGCAGGCGCCGCACAGCTTGGCGAACGCTGCTTCCGAGTGGATGCGCTCGGGGTTGTCACCCACCAGCAAGAGCATCTCGGCCGCGGTGCCGGTCGCCATCCCGTGCGCTTCCAGCAGCTCAGGCGCCCGGTCGGCTGTCAGGATTTCGAGCTGGGCATCGTGCTGCTTGATCTCGGCATCCAGGGCCAGCCAGCGCCGGGCGATGGCGCGCAGGCTGGCCTTGGCCGATGCCAGCGTGGAGGTGAGCGGGCCTGGCCGCAACGCCGCCAGCCGCCGCAGCAACGTCATCTTGCCGCGGACCTGATCGAGCTGCTCGCGCAGGGCATCCGGGGAACAAACAATGATTGCCCTGAGCGTCTGCATCGCCTGCGTCCTGGCCTTGACGGCGGTGTCGCGGGCGACCTTAAGATGGCGGATCATCTCGACCGTGCCCGTACCGGACTTGGGCTGGCCGACCGCCTGACCTGTCAGCACGGCACGGGCGGCACTTTCGGCATCAACGGCGTCGCTTTTGCCTTTCTGGTAGCGCAGCTGCCGGTTGGGGCGGTTTACCTCAATGACGGAGTGGCCCCGCTCACGCAGGAAGCGGGTTAGGCCGGCGCCGTATGAGCCGGTGCCCTCGATGCCGATCGCCCGGATGGTACCGAACGAAGTGGCCCAAGTTTCGAGTGCCTGGTAGCCCTTGCTGCTGGCCGAGATCGTCGTGGCGGAAAGCTGGACGCCCAGTGCGCTGATTGCGACGGCGGCGTGGACGTCCTTGTGGGTGTCGACGCCGATAATGACGTCGGTCAGTGGTGTTGTGCTCATTGGATCTCCAGGCCGATTCATAGGCCTGACGATCGGCGGGCGGACAGGACTGTGACGGGATGGTTGCCCTCAAGCTCCTATGAAGCCACGTTCCGCCGACCGGCAGGTGCTGCCCGAAGAGCCGACAGGTCAACGCGATGACACGGGGTCAATCCAACGGTGGGTCAGGCTCTCCGGGCAGCACCGTACACTCACAGTCCAGCGGGTTGGCCCTGCGGCTCATTGACGGGATGATGCCTGCTTGTGCCAGCGCTGCCTGATAGTCCCCGCATGCGTATTGGACGCCGCGGTCCGAATGTTGGATGAGGCCGGCACCGGGGCGCTGGCGTTGGGTATCCATCAGCAGTGCCGAGGTCGCCAGCTTGGCACGCAGATGGTCGCGCATGGACCAGCCGACAACTTTGCGCGTGTGCAGGTCCATGATGGTGGCCATGTAGAGCCAGCCCTCACCAGTGGCGATGTAGGTGAGATTTGCCAACCAGACCTGGTTCGGCTTGCTGGTGGCGGAGAACTTGCGATCCAGGAAGTTGAGGGCGGAAGCAGCCAAGGTTCCAGCGGCGCAGCCGATGGAATGCTGCTGGAAGGGACCGGGAAGGCGTGGCGGCTGTCGGTGGTCTCAACCCGCCGGCGCTGGGCGACGAGACCACGCACGCCGTGGCTGCGCATCAGGCGCTCGACGCGCCCGCGTCCCACCTGCCTCCCGTGCGCCCGCAAGGCGGCGTGCACCCGAGGGCTGCCATACCGGCCGCCGCTGTTGGCATGCGCCTGGCGGATCTCGGCCAGCAGGGCGCGGTCCTCGATGGCGCGCTTGCTGTCCGGCCGGGACCGCCAGGCATAGTAGCCTGGGGTGGAATGCCGAGGGCGCGGCACAGCTGCTGGACCGGCCAGGCGTCGCGGTAGTCATAGACCATGCGGAATTTCATTTGAGCGGTCCCGCGAAGGTCGACATGGACT
>CAXTUO010000579.1:0-3245 GCA_964247175.1 uncultured Acetobacteraceae bacterium
TGCTGTCCGCCTACGGCATGGGCCTGGCGGATCAGACCGTGCTGCGGGAGCAGGCGGTGGAGCGGCCCTTCGACGCGGCGGCGCTGCCGGCGCTGGACGCCCTGGCCGCGCAGCTTGCCGCAGCGGCCGCGGACGAGTTGGCCAGCCAGGGGGCCGACCCCGCCGCCGTCACCGTGCATTGCACGGTCCACCTTCGCTACGAGGGGACCGAGGCCGCCCTGCCCGTCCCCTTGCTTGACGCCGCCGCGACGCTGGACGCCTTCACGTCGGCGCACCGCACGCGGTTCGGCTTCGCCACGCCGGACCGCCCCGTGGTGGCGGAGGCGCTTGCCGTCGAGGCGACCGCCGCCGGGGAGGCCGTCGCGGAACCGGACCTGCCCGCCCGCACGGGCGGCGCACCTGTGCCGGTGGACACGGTTGCCATGTGGACCGGCGGCGCGGAGCACGCGACGCCGGTTCACGACCGCGCCGCCCTGCTCGCCGGGGACCGCCTGACCGGCCCGGCGCTGGTCCGCGAGGCCAACGCCACCACCGTGATCGAGCCGGGCTGGACCGCCGAGGTCACGGCCCGCAACCACATGATCCTGCGCCGCACGGAGCCGTTGCCCAGCCGCGTCGCCGCCGGGACCGAGCGCGCCGACCCCGTGCTGCTGGAGCTGTTCAACAACCTGTTCATGAACGTCGCCGAGCAGACCGGCGCGGTGCTGCAGAACACGTCGCAGAGCGTGAACATCAAGGAGCGGCTGGACTTCTCCTGCGCCATCTTCGACGCGGAAGGCAGCTTGGTCGCCAACGCACCGCACGTCCCCGTGCACCTCGGCGCGATGGGGGAAAGCGTGCGGACCGTGCTGCGCAGCCGCGGCGCATCCTTGCGGCCCGGCGATGTCGTGGCGCTCAACAACCCGTTCAACGGCGGCACGCACCTGCCGGACGTGACGGTCATCACCCCGGTGTTCGACGAGGCGGGCCAGGCCATCCGCTTCTTCGTGGGCAGCCGCGGCCACCACGCCGACATCGGCGGCACGACGCCGGGCAGCACCCCGCCCGACAGCCGCACGCTCGACGACGAGGGCGTCGTGATCGACGACTTCCTGCTGGTGGACGCCGGCACGTTCCGGGAAGCCGAGTTCCGTGCCCTGCTGTCCGGCGCGCGCCACCCCGCCCGCAGCCCCGACGTGAACGTGGCCGACATCAAGGCGCAGGTCGCCGCCAACGAGCGCGGCGTGCAGGAACTGGCCCGCGTCGTGCATCAGTACGGCTGGGACACCGTGCAGGGCTACATGCGCCACGTGATGGACAACGCGGAGGAGGGCGTGCGCCGGGCCATCGCCCGCATCGCACCCTCGGTTGGCGACGGCGTGTTCGAGTACCAGATGGACGGTGGCGCGCCGCTCCGCGTGGCGGTGACGCTGGACGCGGAGGCACGCACCGCGACGGTCGATTTCACCGGCACCGGGCCGCAAAGCGCCGGCAACTTCAACGCGCCCCCCGCCGTGCTCCGCGCCGTGGTGCTTTACGTGTTCCGCTGCCTGGTGGGCGAGGACATCCCGCTCAACGACGGCTGCCTGAAGCCGATCCGCATCGTGCTGCCGCCCGGCACCTTTTTGTCCCCCGAACCCGGCGCCGCCGTGGTCGCGGGCAACACGGAGGTCAGCCAGGCCGCCTGCAACGCCCTGTTCGGCGCGCTCGGCACGCTGGCCTGCAGCCAGGCCACCATGAACAACGTGCTGTTCGGCGACGCGACCCGGCAGTACTACGAGACGATCTGCGGCGGCATGGGCGCCAGCCCCGACCGGCCCGGCGCGTCCGCCATCCAGACCCACATGACCAACACCCGCATGACCGACCCGGAGATCTTGGAACTCCGCTACCCCGTGCGGCTGGAAACCTTCGCCATCCGCCGCGGCTCCGGCGGCGCGGGCGCGCAAACGGGTGGCGACGGCAGCATCCGCCGCATCCGCTTCCTGGAGCCGATGACGGCCGTTGTCGTGGCGTCCCGCCGCGCCGTGCCGCCGTTCGGCCTGGCTGGCGGCGCGGACGGGGCGCCGGGCCGGCAATGGGTGGAACGCGCGGACGGCTCGCGGCAGGAGATGTCCGGCACCGACCAGGCGGAGCTGCGGCCCGGCGACGCCTTCGTGATCGAGACGCCGGGCGGCGGCGGCTACGGCGCGCCCGCGTGACGCTGATACCATGACCCTGGCGCTCGTCGCCCAATCCCTGGTCAGCGGGCTGCTGATGGGGCTGATCTACGCGCTGGTGGCGGCCGGGCTGTCGCTGATCTTCGGGCTGATGGATGTCGTGAACTTCGCCCATGGGGAGCTGCTGATGCTCGCCATGTACGCGGCCGTCGTCATCTTCGGGGTGGCGGGCCTCGATCCCGTGCTGCAATTGCCGCTGATCTGCGCGCTGATGTTCGGCTTGGGCGTGCTGATCTACCGCGGCATCATCGCCCGCGCGCTCAGCGTGCAGTTCAACCGCGGCACCGTGCAGATCTTCGCCACCTTCGGCCTCGCGATCTTCATCCGCGGCGCGGCGCAGTTCGCCTTTGGCGGCGATTTCCGCTCGCTGTCCGGCACCTGGCTCAGCAACAAGACGGTGAGCCTCGCCGGCATCTACGTGCCGCTGCCGCAGCTTGCTGCCAGCGCCGTGTGCCTGCTGGCTTTCACCGGGCTGCTGCTGGTGGGTCGCACCGAGTTCGGCCGGGCGCTGGAAGCGACGCGGGAGGACCGGGACGCCGTGGCGCTGATCGGCATCGACCGCGACCGCATCTTCGCCATCGGCTGGGGCCTGGGGGCGGCCACCGTGGGCGTCGCGGGCGCCATGCTGATCACCTTCTACTACGTGTCGCCCTCCGTCGGCGCGAACTTCGCCGTCATCGCCTACGTGACGGTGGCGCTGGGCGGCTTCGGCTCCATCCTCGGCGCGCTGGTGGCCGGCATCGTGATCGGCGAGGTGGAGGCGCTGACCGCCCTCGTGCTGGAACCCTCGCTGAAGCAGGTCGGCATGTTCGCCGTGTATCTCCTGGTGCTGATGGTCCGGCCGCGCGGCCTGTTCGGGACGCTGTGATGGACGGTTCCGTGCCCGCGGCGATGAGGCCGGCCGACAACGCCATCCTGCGCCGGCGCCGGCGGGAGCTTTGGCTCGGCGCCGCGGCCTTGCTGGCGCTGGCCGCGCTGCCGCTGCCGATCCGCGACGCCTACACGCAGAACCTGCTCATCATCACGATCCTGTTCGCCGGGCTGAGC
>CAXTUO010000580.1:0-3241 GCA_964247175.1 uncultured Acetobacteraceae bacterium
ATCCTGCCGGTCGGCGCGTCCTACTGGGCGACGCTGGCGGAGCAGTTGCTGCCCCGGGCCTGAACCCGGCGCCTAATCCAGCCAGGCCAACATGCCCGCGAACCGCCCGGCGTCGATGGCCCAGGCCTCGGTTTGCATGATGTTGGTCCAGGCTTCGGCGTCCTGGAAGAACACCCAGTCGAACCGCAGGCCGATCAGCCGGGCGATGTCGTAGTAGAACGGATCGACCCGGCGGTTGGTGAACATGCTGACCCGCGCGCCCGGGCGCATGAACACCGTGTTGGCCAGCGCCGCCCCCATCGGGCCGAGCACGTGGTCCGCGCCGTGGAACAGGCCGACCTGCTCGGGGAAGCCGAGGGTGGCGGGATCGACGACATGGTAGCCGCGGCTGCGGGCCAGGTCTTCCAGTTGCGGCTGGTTGGCGATGGGGCGGATCGCACCCGGCGGGCGCGTGACGTAAAGCCGGCGCGGGTAGGCCGAGGGGGACGCGGCCGGGCCAAGGACTTGCGCGAGGTCGCGCAGCGTCTGCGACTTGCGCCGGTCATGCTGGGCGACCGGCCCGATCCACAGCACCTCGTCCACGTGCAGAACCTGGTTGTTGTAGCAGACGACATGCTCGAACGAGAGGCCGAGCACCCCGGCGGCATACTGCACGGCTGGCAGGAACATCAAGCTGGACCAGGGGAACAGCAGGGTGAAGCGCCGGATGCCCATGGCCCGGATGTGCAGCAGCTTTGGCAGCACCTCCACGAGCATGTGGCCGTAGTTGCAGTACACGTCCTTGAAGATATGGAACGTGGGCCAGGCGCTGGGCGCGCAATGGTGCACCTCGCTGCGCAGGATCTGCTGGCCAATGGCGGCGATCACGGGCCGGTTCACCGCGCTGTCCTCGAAGTTGAACGTGTCGGCCAGCGCCTGGTCCGGATACAGGATCAGGTAATGCCCGTGCACCACATGCGCGTTTCGCAGCCGGATCACGTACTCGTCGGGGCAGTCGATGGCGGTGCGCTGCAGCTCCTCGGGAAACCAGGACAGCAACCGCGGGTCGCGCGTCAGGTAGTTGAACAAGCGCGGCGGTCCCTGCACGGCGTAGGAGCGGTGCGGAACCACCATCTCGGTTTGGTGCGGCACCTCCGTGTGGCGGTGCAGCCGCAACGGCGCCGGGTTCACGCCCATTCGAACGCGAAGACCTCGTATCCGAACAGCGCGGGCGCGAAGCCCAGCCGCTGGTTGTGCGCGTGCGCCGCGCGGGATTTCGCGATGTAGGGCGGCGCGGCGGGGTCATCGAGCACGAGCAGGCCGTGGACGTGGGCCAGAAGGGTCGCGTGCGCTTCCCAATGGCACAGGAACAGCTTGTTGCCGGCCCAGGCGAACGGCGCCAGCACCGTGCGGGGGTGGGCGGCGAAGTGCCGGCACAGGCCCTCCATCACCCCGGGCGTTTGCGGATTGAACACGTCATCGGCGGCGATAATGGTGTGCTCTGTAGTCAACAGCTCGACGAGCGCCAGGTCCGCGGCCACGTCCGCAGCAAGGTGCCCCGCGTCCACGCTGATGAAGCTGTAGCCGCCCGGGCTAAGGCCGCGCAGCGTGCCCACGTCCACATCGCTGGTGAAGGCGACGATCAGCGTCGGCGGCACCGAGTCAGGGGCCAGGGCCTGGACCGTCGCCAGCGCGGCATCGCGGGCGTAGTCCCGGTCAGGCTCCGGGATTTGCTCGCCGACGCGCGAGGTGAAGGCATCGACGCCGACAATGGGTGCCCCGGTGCCCTGCGCCAGACTGGCCAGCAGGCTGAGATACCGCCCCTTGAACACGCCGAGTTCCAGCACGCCCGTCACCGCCCGCATCGAGCGCTGCCAACGGAACAGCCGGCTGGTAAGGTCGGCCGCCTCGTCGGCCATCCAACCCTCGATCCCGCGGAACGCCTCAAGGTCGAGCGGCGGCACGGCCACAGGGGACGGCTTGGCAGGCGGGGCCGCCTTGTGCCGCGCGACGAGGCAGGCGAACAGCGGCTCCGCTTCCCCGGTCCGCTCGGCCTCCTGCTCAAGGCGCATGATCCCGTCGATCAGCGCGTTGTCGCCGTCGTCGTCGGGGTCGAAGTTGTGGACGATGTCGAGCAGCACCTCGAAGGACAGGCTCATGCCCATCGGCACCACCTCCACGTCGAAGAACCGGCGCATCACCGGGATGATCTCGGCGGACCGCGCCGCCTCGCTCGGGTCGTGCTGCAAGTAGAGTTCGACGGGGCGGCGCTCAATCGCGGTTTTCAGCACGCCGAAGCGGTCGAGCCGCTTGGCTTCCGGCAGCGTGGCCAGGGCGGCGTTCATGGCGGCGAGGTGCGCGTCCGCGTACTGCATCCGGGACGGGCCGATGTAGTCGCTGGCGAACAGCACGCCGCCGGGCTGGAGCGTTCCGGCAACCTGGGCGAACAGGTGCTCCAGGTTCTCGATGTGATGGAGGGCGTGGCTGGCATAGACGAAATCGTATTGGTTGCGCGCCATCACCCAACGGTTGCCGTCCAGCAGGTGGAACCTAAGCCTGGTCAATCCCTGCTCGCGCGTCCGGGCCTGCGCTGCGGTGATCGCGCCCTCGGCGATGTCGAAGGCGTCGATCCGCTCGCAGGTGCCGGCCTCGATCAGCCCGAAGGCCAGGTCCCCGCCGCCACAGCCGATTTCCAGGGCGTGCCGCGCCGGCGCCGCCATGCGCGCCCGCATCCAGGAAAACGGGTCGAGGCCGCCCAGATACGTGTCATACAGCCCGGCCCGCAGCCGCGGATGATCGATGGCATACATCCAGGCCGCCCGGCCCGGCGCTTGCCGCTCCTCCAGGCAGGCAGTCCAGAACTCGGACGTCTTGACGGCATCGGACGGCATGATGCGAAGATCGCATCACACGCTGCGGTTGTCATCCCTGGATTTACTCGCCTACCCCCGTCATTTGCCGACGTTCCACTCCGGCTCCTGCACGGCGACGGCCTCGGGGAACACCGTATGGTAGATGCCGCCCTTGACCTGCTGGATCACCGGCGTCGCGTCCTGGTTCTGCCCGGTCTCGTCGAAGCGCACGCCCTTCCACGGCATGATCGTCTGCTCGCCGGGCACGTCCGTGGCGACCAGGGCCTTGCGGATGTCCTCGGTTTTCGCCGACCCCGCCCGGTTGATCGCGTCCGCCAGGATCTGCATCGCGACGACCTGGCGCGACGTGTTGTCGTTCAGGTCCTTGTTCGCCCGCGCCCGGAACAGCG
>CAXTUO010000581.1:0-3241 GCA_964247175.1 uncultured Acetobacteraceae bacterium
GTCTCGTGGCTGACGACGATGCCGCGCGCGGCCAGCAGTTCGTCCACCATGCGCAGGCTCAGGGGAAAGCGGAAATAGAGCCAGACGGCGTGGCTGATGATCTCGGCCGGAAAGCGGTAGCCGGCGTAGCTCGGGCAGGCAGGTGTCGTCATCCCGCCCGCCTACCCAGCGCAGCCCCATCCCGCAAGCCAGCAGCCAAGTTGACGGTGCCGCCAGCCCACCCCGCCCACGCCCACGCCGAGCAGCGCCAGCGACGGCAGGAAGGCGATCCACCACCAGAGCTGCGCGCGTTCCCGCAGCGCGATGGCGCAGATGCGGTCGGTCATGGACGCCGCGGTCTGGCCCGGCGCCACGACCCGCTCAACCGGACGGTCGGCCGCGATGCCGCTCATGCCGCCACGTCCGGGTTGGGGTTGCGGATGCGCGCCTCGTAGGTGACGCGCGGGTGGGTCTGCTGTTCCGGCAGCAGCGCGTAGTCGAGCGGGCTTTGCTTGCGCCGGACCACGTCGCTCGCGGGATCGTTCAGGTCGCCGAAGCTGAAGGCCTGGGTGGGGCACGCCGCCTGGCACGCCGTCACCGCCTGCTCCGCCACGCCATCGCGGTCGTGCGCGATGCGCGCCGCGGCGATCCGCTGGACGCAGAAGGTGCACTTCTCCATGACGCCGCGCGCCCGTGCGTCCACGTCCGGGTTGCGCGAAATCGCCGGGCGGTGCTCCTGCTCGACGTAAGGGCCGAAGTTGAAGCGGCGCACCTTGTAGGGGCAGTTGTTGGAGCAGAACCGGGTGCCGACGCAGCGGTTGTACACCTGGACGTTCAGCCCTTCCTCGTCGTGCACGGACGCCTCGACCGGGCATACCGTTTCGCACGGCGCTTCCTCGCAGTGCATGCACAGCATCGGCTGGTAGATCATGTCCGGCGCGTCGGTGGCGCCCTCCCAGTAGCGGTCGATGCGCAGCCAGTGCATTTCGCGCTGCCGCAGCACGTTCTCCTTGCCGACGACGGGCACGTTGTTCTCCGCCGTGCAGGCGACGACGCAGGCGTTGCAGCCGATGCAGGCGTTGAGGTCCACGCTCATGCCCCAGGCGACGGCGGCCTTGGGCTTCTGCAGGTAAAGGCGAGGCTCCGGTTTCTTGTCCTTCAGGAAACCCGGATCGGCGGTGAACGCCGCCAGCGTGCCGTGCCGCGCGATGTCGGCGGGAATGGAGTCAAGGTAGGCGTGGTGCTCGGTCGAGGCCAGCTTCGTCGTGCCCTCGGCCTTTTTCAGCAGCGCCTCCGCCGCATGTCGCGCTTCGGCGCCGCGCAGGGGATACATGTCGAACCCGGCACCGTGCCCGACCTCGCCGACCTGGGCGCGGCCTGCCCCGAAGTTCGCGACGACGCAGCCCGGCGCCTGGCCGGGCATGATCCAGACCGGCGCCACCATGGTGCGCCCGTCCACCGACAGCCGGGCATGGTCGCCGTCGGCCAGCCCCATGCGACGGGCGATGGCGGGTGACACCAGCACCGGGTTGTCCCAGGTGAGCTTGGTCAGCGGACGCGGCAGCTCCTGCAACCATGGATTGTTGACGTAGCGGCCATCCCACAGATGCGGGTCGGGCCGGAACAGCACCGTGACGGGGGCCTGTACGGGTGCGGGCGGCGACAAGCCGGCCGCCTCGGGTCGCAGCGCCACGTCGAGCTTCGGGCTGGCGGTGCCGGCGATCACCCCCTCGGCCAGCACATCCTGCCATGCGTCGTCGCTGGCCAGCCGCGCGCGCCAGGTTCCCCGCACGGCGTCCAGGGCCTTGGCCGGCGCCGCGTCCAGGAACAGCGAAAGCGTGTCGATGACACTGCGGCCCCCGAACAGCGGCAGCGCCTGCGGCTGCAGGACCGTCGCCGTGCCGTCATGGCCCCGCGCATCGCCCCAGGCCTCGAACAGGTGCGCCTGCGGGACGTGCCGGTGCACGGCGTGCGCGGTCTCGTCCGGCGCCGGGGCGGTGGACAGGCTGAACCGCACCCGTTGCAGCGCGTCGGCAAAGCGCGGGGCAGTGAACACCGGGTTGCAGTCCAGCACCAGCAGCATGTCCACGCGCCCGGCCTGCATGTCGTCCAGCAGCCCGCGCATCCCGGCCGCCTGGTCGTCGGTGCGGTATGCCGCGGGTTCGACCAGGTCGAACACCGGGCCGCGGCCGCCCAGGGCGGCGTTCATCGCATGCACCAGCGCGTGCGTTTCCGCGGGCTGGCCGGGGCCGGCGTGGATGAAGGCCCGGCCCTGTGCCCCACGCAGGTCGGCGAGCACCGGCGCGACCCAGGGCGGCGCGCCTGACGGCGCCTCGTTGCGCAGCAGGCCGGCGGCAAGCGCCATGACGCCTGCATGCAGCTCGTGCGGCTCGGTGATGAAGCGGTGGTCCGCGACCGATCCGATCAGCGTGGGCGACGGCTCCGCCGCATACAGCCGGCTCATCGCGCCGCGCGCCGGGTTGCGCCGTCCCATCAGGTCCCGCGCATACCGCACGCGGCCCGGCGCCGAGCTGATCAGGTCGCTGTCGAGCGCCAGCACGACATCGGCCTGGGCCAGCTTGGGCAGGACATCGACCGGGCGGCCGAAGGCCAGCGC
The DNA here is from genome assembly GCA_964247175.1 of uncultured Acetobacteraceae bacterium. GTDB lineage: Bacteria > Pseudomonadota > Alphaproteobacteria > Acetobacterales > Acetobacteraceae > CAHJXG01. The sequence continues at coordinate 2,597 of CAXTUO010000581.1, forward strand.
CGCGCCCGCGCGCACCGCGTCGCGGGACGCCGGGTCCCACTGCACCCAGCGCGCCTCCGGGTAGTGGCGCAGCAGCCCGTCGATTGCGGCCCCCAGCGTGGGCGAGCCGACGGTGCCCGTTAGGATGCGCAGGCCGGTGCCCCACGTGGCAGCGCAGCGCGCCCGTTCGCCGGCCAGCGCCGTCAGCAAGGCCTGGCTGTCGGCCGGCGCGTCGTCATGCAGCAGGCCGATGGCGCGGTCAGGGTCGTAGAAGTCCAGCAGCACCGCCTGCGCCAGCGCGTCCGTCGCACCGAGGCTCGACGGGTGCCCCGGGTTGCCCTCGACCTTCATCAGTCGGCCCATCCGGTGCTCGACCACGATGCCGAGCGCCGAGCCATCCACCACGTGCGCGGTGCTGTAGAAGTTCAGGATGCCCGGCGGCGCGACCACCGCAGGCGTCCAGTGACCGTCCGGCGTGCTGGGGTCGCAACCGGCCAGGCCGCCCATGGCGAGGCTCGCCGCCATCAGCTTCAGCACCCGGGTAGTGCGTGTAGAGAGCGGCGACGCACGGCGCGAGGACATGACTGGCCAACAGCGGGGTGCTGGCAACACGGACAACTCCGCCCAGCCGCAGATCCAGGCCGCCCACGGCCCGCTCGACGGAGG
>CAXTUO010000582.1:0-3236 GCA_964247175.1 uncultured Acetobacteraceae bacterium
CGGCCTCGGCCATGGCGCGGCCGGCGTCGGGGTTGCGGGACAGGGCGAGGCCCACCGCCCAGCAGGTGAACGGCAGGCCGCGCTCCCCGAACAGCCGCAGGATGCGCCAGAAGCCGGCGCGGCTGCCGTACTCGAAATGGTCCTCGACGCTGAGGTTGCGGCCGGGCTTGGGGGCCAGGCCGACCATCTCGGGGGTCAGGTAGGTTTCGGCGTGCGGGTCGCCGTCCGCCACGCTGCGCTCGCCGCCTTCCTCGTAGTTCAGCACGAAGCTGACGGCGACCCGGGCATCGCCGGGCCAGGCGGCGTGCGGGCGCGTCCGTCCATAGCCGATCAGGTTGCGCGGGCGGGGATCGGTCATCAGTACGCCTCCCGGACGGAGCCAGGCGACCGGCGCAGCGCCAGTTCCTGGTCGAGTTCGTCCACGCTTTCCCGCTGCTCGCCCGGCCGCGCCGCACGCGCGAGCGTGGGGAAGCGGGCGCTGAGCAGGCGCACGGTGGCGTAGTAGCCGATGCCGGTGAGGATCGGCGTCACCGCCGTCGGCACCCAGGCCATCGGCACGGCCAGGTAGATGACGAAGCCCAGGACGGTCCAGCCGATGGCGGCCACGCCGAAGCCGCGCCAATACCAGTAAGGCCCGCCCGGCTCGAAGAGCGCCACGACATCGACGCGGGTGCGCTTCAGGGCCACGTAGTCGGCGATCAGCACGCCGGCCATCGGCGCGAAGATGTTGCCGAGCACGTTCATGTATCCGGTGTAGCCGTTCACCACGTCCGGCACCGCCGAAAGCGCGATGCCCAGCACGCTGACCGCAAGCGTGGTCCAGAACCGGCCCAGGCGCTCGGCGATGTTGGAAAGCGACAGCCCGCCCGTGTACAGGTTCAGCACGTTGATGGTCCAGTTGTCGAAGGCGATGACGACGAACACGAGCAGCAGGGTGAGGCCGCTGGTGCTTAGGTTCGCCACGACCTCGAACGGGTTGGCCGTCCGGCCCAGGGTGCCTGCGGCCGCGTAGGCGCCGAGCGCCGCACCCAGCACGGTCCCGGCCACGGCGGCGCCGAGGGTGCCGACCCACATGTCAACGCGGGTGCGCGAGTAGCGGCAGAAGTCCGCCGCGTCGGTGATCATGGTGAGCCACGCCGCCGCGGCGCCGTTGAGCCAGGTGGCGAACAGCAGCCAATGCGGCCCCGGCATGCCCGGGTAGGCGGCGACCCGGGTCGGCGCGAAGTCCGGGCCGCCCTGCCAGGCGAGCAGGACGAACAGGTAGGCGAACACCACCAGCTTCAACGGAAAGGCGAAGCGCGACAGCAGTTTGAGGGAGTCATAGCCCACCAGCGCCACGACCACCTGAAGCGCCGCGAAGATGATGCTGACCCAGAACAGCGAGTGCTGCCCGCCCAGCCACTTGTCCAGCACAGCGACTACGGCCATCGAGCCCGCCACAGTCTGGAACGCAAACCAGTAGATCGACGCCGCGGTGCGCAGCAGCGAGGGGCCCCACTTCGCGCCGCGCAGCCCGTAAGCCATGCGCGTCGCGACCTGGCCGGGCACGCCGTAATCCACCCCGATCGTCGCCATGGCGACATAGGCGCTGAACGCGATGATGACGCCGCAGACCTGGGACGCCACCGCCTCCGTGAACGACAGGCCGGAGGAAACGGCCAGGCCGCTGATCAGGATGGTGCCGGGGTTGATGAGGAAATTGACGACGATGAGGAACAGGTCGAACCACCGCACCGTTTTCAGGCGGTCCGGGATCGGCTCGATGCCGAACTGCTCGACGCCCTTGGGCTGGCGGTAGCGCTGGCGAACTTTTTCTTCGAATGTCCCGTCTGGAGGCATCGCCCGGTCTCCTCTGGCTGCTCGATCCGATGGTCCTATCCGACGGCCCTCGCGGCCGGGCGGGTCAGGCGGTGGAAGGCGTGCAAGGACCGTTCCACGGCATCCTGCTCCAGCCCCTGGGTGATGAACACGATGCGGGAGCCGCGCTCCGCGTCCGGCCATTCCGGCAGGTGCTCCGGGGCGTGGATGACGTGCTGAACCGCGTGGATCGCGACCGGCGTTTCGCTGTCCTCGACGTCGAGAATGCCTTTCACGCGGAGCAGCTTGTCCCCGTGCCGGTGCGCCAGCATGCTGAACCACAGGCCGAACGCGTGCCAGTCCAGCTTCCCAGGGAGGCGCAGGCAGAACGAGGTGATCGCGCCGCCGCCGTGGCGGCTGTTGTTCGTGCCCGGCGGCGGTGCCTCATCCCCCCGCATCCAGTGCCGGGCCTCCATCATCCGGGTTTCCGGCGCGTGGATGTCGTGGCCGATCAGGATGTCGGGATCGACGGCGCCGAAGACGGCCTCGACCACCGGCGCCGCCGGGTTCAGCCGGCAAAGCCTGTGCCGGAGCCGAGCCACCGCGCCAGGCGCGGCCAGGTCCGTCTTGGTGACGATCAGGCGGTCGGCGATGGCCGCCTGACGCGAAACCTCCCCGTGTTGCGCGAGGCCCCGCTCCGCGTGCAGGGCGTCCAGCGTGGCCACGATGTTGCCGGGCCGGAAGTGGCGGCGGATCACCAGGTCCGCGGTGAGGGTCGCGAGGATCGGCGTCGGGTCCGCAAGGCCGGTGGTCTCGACGATCACCCGCCCGAACGGCGGGATCTCGCCGCGCTGCCGGCGGGCATGGAGGTCGCGCATGGCGCGGCTGAGGTCGCCGCGGATGGAGCAGCAGATGCAGCCGCTGGCGAGCAGCACCGGCGCTTCCTCAAGTGCCCCGACCATTAGGTGGTCCAACCCCACCTCGCCGAACTCGTTGATCAGCACGGCGGTGTTCGCAAAGGCCGGGTCGCGCAGGACATGGCGGAGCACCGTGGTCTTCCCGCTGCCCAGGAAGCCCGTCAGGATGTTGACAGGGATGCGCGCGTCACCCGGCGGCATGGCGCTCCAAGGCGTCCAGCAGCGCCGGATCCAGCGGGTCGAGCTGCGTGCCCGCCATGCGCTCCGCCTTCGGCCACAGGTCGGCAAGGCCCTGCACGATCCCGGTGGCACCCGTCCGGTTGCGCAGCAGGAGCGCGCTGCCCTGCCAGTCCGAAAGCCGCAGGCCGTAATGCCGGAGCACCGCGTTGCCGAGCGCCATGCGCTGGCGCCGGGCCTGGCGGCGCAGCCACGGGACCGCCGACGCGGGCGGCTCCCCCGGGCGCACCACGCCGTCCGCCCAGTGGGTGCCGTCGCCGAGGGTGCCGCACAGGCCGCACATGC
>CAXTUO010000583.1:0-3234 GCA_964247175.1 uncultured Acetobacteraceae bacterium
TGCGCACGGGGGACACCGTCAGCATAAACGTGGACGCCCGCCGCATCGACATGGACGTGCCGGAGGAGGAGCTGGCCCGGCGCCGCGCGGCCTGGACGCCGCCCGCGCCGCGGTTCGGGCGCGGCTACGGCTGGGTGTTCACGGAGCACATCCAGCAAGCCAACGAGGGCTGCGACTTCGACTTCCTGCGCACCGAGTTCGGGGCGCCCGTGCCGGAACCGGTGATCTACTAAGCATCATCCTGCAACTCCTCAGCAGGCGTTCGTGGCGCACACTACGAATGCCTGCTGGGGGAAAAAGCGGCCATGGCATGGCAGCCGGGCGAAACATCTCCGCCCTTATCCGCCCGGGAAAACCTACTCACCTGTGGCCAAATCACCCGTTGGCAAGCGCAATCTATGTTGATGCGGAGCGCCCCGATCCGCCGTTTGGGAACGGCGTTGCACCCCGGTCAACAATGGAGCGCAGCATGAGTGGTTCGAACGCGGTGATGGACGTGTACTTGACCGGACTCCGCAACCAGCACGCCGTGGAAACGCAGGCGATCGGCACCATCAAGAACGAGCTGAACCGGATGGAGCCGTATCCCGAGCTGCACGCGAAGATGCAGCAGGAGATGCAGCGGTCCGAAACGCAGGCGGCCCGCCTGGACGACCTGCTGGCCAAGCACGGCACCAGCAAGTCGGCCGCGAAGGAGATGGTGACGGGCACCGTCGCCACCGTGGCCGGCTTCGTCCATGCCGGGGCGTCGGACGAGGTGCTGAAGAACGTCCTCGCGGCGGTCGGCTACAAGGCTTACGAGATCGGCTCCTACAAGGTCCTGCTCACCATGGCGGACGCCGCCGGCGCGACGGCGGACAAGGCGGTGCTGGAGCAGTCGATGAAGGAGGAGCAGGAGATGGGCGACTGGCTCGGCAGCAACCTGCCCGGTTTCGTGCACGCCTTCCTCAAGCAGAAGGCGGCGTAACGGCCGGGCCGCTGGCGCCGCACGGGGCGGCAGCGGCCGGTTGCTGCACGGCCCCTGCGACGACCTTTCCGGGGCGCCGCGCCCGCTCACAGCCCCACCTTCTCAAGATGCAGGATGGCCCGGACGCAGGCCTGGGCGCGGGGCACCAGGCTGTCCAGCATGAGGAACTCGTCCGGGCTGTGCGCCTTCCCGCCTACGGGCCCCACCGAGCACAGCGTCGGCGTGCCGACCCCCGCGGTGAAGCCGCTGTCGGCGCAGCCGCCGGAGAACTCGCCCGCCACGGCCAGCCCGCTGGCGGCGGCGCTGTCCACGTACAGCTCGAACAAGCGCCGGGCGGCCTCGGTCTGCACCAGGGGCATGAACTCGCCCTTGACCGTGAGCGTGGCCGTGGTGCCGGGGATCGTGCTGCCCTCGATGATGGCGGCGATTCCGGCCATGACGTCGTCGCGGTCCGCAGGCTCGATGTAGCGCAGGTCGATCTGCCCTTCGGCCCAGGGCGCCACGGTGTTGACGCTTTGCCCGCCGCTGACCAGGCCGACGTTGAGGGTGATGCCGCGGCTGAGGTCGGTCAGCGCGTGGATGGCCGTGATCTTGTGCGCCAGCTCGCCGATGGCGCTGATGCCGTCCGTGAAGGCGCCGCCGGAATGCGCGGCCTTGCCGGAAACGTGCATGGCCATGAACACGCCGCCCTTGCGCCCGGTGACGACGTTGCCCGTGGCGCGGCCCGGCTCGCTGTTGAACACGACGCGGGCGTGCCGGGCTTCGTCCTCGATCACCGGGCGGCCTTCGGGGCTGCCGATCTCCTCATCCCCGGTGAACAGGCCGATCAGCGGCGCCGGGCTGCCGCCGAACCGGGCAAAGGCGGCCAGCACGAAGCAGTTCATCACCAGCCCGGCCTTCATGTCGGCCACGCCCGGGCCGTAGGCGACGCCGTCCCGGACCGTGAACGGGCGGCGCCCGGCCTCGCCGGACGGGAACACCGTGTCCCGGTGGCCCATGAGCACGATGTTGTCGGGGCCGTTGCGCCGCGGGCCGTCCCACGGCACGGCGGCGCGCAGGCAGTCGCCGTGCCGGCTTTGCGGCAGGCGCTCGACCGGGATGCCGTGCCCCTGGAGGAAACGCTCGGCCACGGCGCCCACCGCGTCGATGCCGGGCTTGTCGTAGCTGCCGCTGTCGATGTCCACCATCTCCCGCAGCAGGGCGACCATGGCGTCCTGCTGGGCCGCGAGCCAGGCGGTGATGGCCGCTTCAGGGGCTTGGATGTTCATGCGGGGCACTCCAATGGAGGGTTGGAACGAAGGGCTGGACGCGCCCGTGCAGATCTTGCGCCAGCGCAAGGCCGTGGAACATGCAGGGCGCCATCAACTCCCGTGAAGCGCCAAGGCTGGCCTCGCCGACCGGGTTCGGATAGGCTCATGGCAACAAGCGGGGAGGGACGGCAATGCCGGTCCTGACGGATGAAGCGGCGCTGGAGCGGTCCGCCATGCGGCGGGTGACGTGGCGGCTGGTGCCGTTCCTGATCGCCTGCTACTTCGTGGCGTTCCTTGACCGGGTGAACGTGGGCTTCGCCGCCCTGCACATGAACAAGGACCTCGGCTTCTCCGACACCGTGTACGGCTGGGGCGCCGGCATCTTCTTCCTCGGCTACTTCCTGTTCGAGGTGCCGAGCAACATCCTGCTGGAGCGGGTGGGCGCGCGCAAATGGATCGCGCGCATCATGGTCACCTGGGGCATCGTCTCGGCCGGCACGGCGCTGGTGACGGGGCCGTGGTCCTTCATGGGGCTGCGCTTCCTGCTCGGCGCCATGGAGGCCGGGTTCTTCCCAGGCATCATCCTTTACCTGACCTACTGGTTCCCGAGCGAGCACCGGGCCAAGGTCGTCGGCATCTTCATGGTGGCGATCCCGGTCAGCAGCCTGCTGGGCTCGCCGGTGTCCGGCGTCATCCTGGGTTTGAACGGCGCGCTGGGGCTGCGCGGCTGGCAGTGGCTGTTCATCCTGGAAGCCGTGCCGTCCGTGCTGCTGGGCCTTGCGGTCCTGGCCTGGCTGCCGGACCGGCCCGCCGCGGCGCGCTGGCTGCCGGACGCCGAGCGGGACTGGCTCGGCCGCCGGCTGGAGGCGGAGCGCAAGCGCATGGCGACCGCGCAGAAGGTTCCGTTGTGGCAGGTGGTGAGCCAGCGCAAGGTGCTGCTGCTGGCGCTGGTCTATGCCGGCAGCGTCGCGAGCAACTACGGCCTCACGCTGTGGCAGCCGCAGATCATCAAGAGCT
>CAXTUO010000584.1:0-3222 GCA_964247175.1 uncultured Acetobacteraceae bacterium
CTTCGCGACCGAGCACGACGGCGGGGACGCCGGGCCGGTCGCGATTGCCGGGCCGACCTGCGACGGCGCCGACATCCTGTATGAGCGGGCCAACTACCGCCTGCCCTTGGCGCTGCGTTGCGGCGACCGCGTGCGGATCGAGGCCGCCGGCGCCTACGTCACGACCTACGCCAGCCAGCGCTTCAACGGCTTCGCCCCCTTGGCGGAGCATTATGTCTGACGCACGCTGCCGGGGAGCGGCCCGTCCAAAACCGCTCCCTGGTGTCGCAATAATTGTACTTGCGTTGCAATATGACATTTGTTATGTTCATGAATAGATTTTTCATGGGCGCTCAATTTCGTGATGCACTGCGGAGACACCGCGCAGGCTGACCCGCTGCTCACCATCGCGGCTTTGCAGCAGGAGGTGGCCCGGCTCCGGGAAGCCGTGCATGCCCGCAACGAGTTCATCTCGGTCGCTGCGCACGAGTTGCGCAACCCCTTGACGCCGCTGCTGATGACCGTGCAGTCGATGCGCCGCACGATTGAGCGGCAGGAGGGGGAGCGGCACGCGGGGACCCCGGACTCCATCGTCACCGGCCTCGCCCGGCTGGACCGCGTGGTGCAGCATTACGTCAGGCGCTGCGACTCGATGCTCGACATTGCCCGCCTGTCGTCCGGCACGTTCCGCGCCGAATGGGCGGAGGCCGACATTGCCGTGCTGGTGCGCGACGTGGTGGAGGACCTCGCGCCTTATGCGGAGCGGGCGGGATCGCGGATCGACCTCCTGGCGCCTGGCACGCTCGTCGTGATCTGCGATGAACTGGCGGTGCAGCAGGTCATCGAGAACCTCCTGTCGAACGCGGTCAAGTACGGCGCGAAGCAGCCGGTCAGCGTGTCGCTGCGGGAGGAGCCGGGCTGGGTGGTGCTCGACGTGCGCGACGGGGGCATCGGCATCAGCGCCGCGGACCAGGCACGCATCTTCTCCCGGTTTGAGCGCGCGGTGTCGCGGCAGCAGAAGCCGGGCTTCGGGCTGGGCTTGTGGGTGGTCGGCCGCCTGGTCGCCGCGATGGGCGGCACCGTCCAGGTTTCGAGCGGCCTGGACCAAGGCTCGACGTTCACCGTGCGGCTTCCGCATCGCCCGGCTTCGAGGCCCGCCTAGCCCGCTTGCCGCGCGGCCCCGTCTGTGCCGAAATGCCCGGCACCTGCCCGGTTTGATGCCCGGGCCGGGCGGAGGGCGGCTTGATGGATGGGGGAGCGACTGCGACCAAAGGCAAGGGCCTTGCCGCTTCCCCCGGCGCGTTGGCCGGGCTGCGCGTGGTGGACCTGACCCGCGTGCTGGGCGGGCCGTACTGCACGATGATCCTGGCCGACCATGGCGCCGAGGTGATCAAGGTCGAGCCGCCGCAGGGCGACGAGGTGCGCGACTGGGGGCCGCCCTTTCTGCAACAGGAAGCGGGCGGGCAGGACGCCAGCTACTTCATCGGCGTCAACCGCAACAAGCGGGGCGTCGCCCTGGATCTGCGCCAGCCCGCCGGCCGCGCCGTGCTGCTGCGCTTGGTCGAGACCGCCGACGTGCTGATCGAGAACTTCAAGCCCGGCACCATGGAACGCTGGGGCCTCGGCTACGAGGCGGACCTCCTGCCGCGCTTCCCGCGGCTGATCCATTGCCGGGTGTCCGGCTTCGGCGCGGACGGCCCGCTGGGCGGCCTGCCGGGCTACGACGCGATCCTGCAGGCGATGACCGGGCTGATGAGCGTGAACGGCGATCCCTCCACCGGGCCGCTGCGGCTCGGCACGCCGGTTGTCGATCTGGCGACCGGGCTGTTCTCCGCCGTGGGCATCCTGATGGCGCTGCACGAGCGGGCGGCGTCCGGGCGGGGGCAGTACCTGGACATGACGCTGCACGATTGCGGCATGGCGCTGCTGCACCCGCACGCCGCCAACTTCTTCCTGAACGGCGCCCGGCCGCAGCCGATGGGCAACCCGCACCCGAACCTCGCGCCCTATCAGCAGTTCGCGACGGCGACCGGGCAGATCTTCGTTGCCGCCGGGAACGACGGCCAGTTCCGCAAGCTGTGCCAGCACATCGGCCGTCCGGAGCTTGCGGATGACCCGCGCTTCGCCGCCAATGCCGGACGCATCGCGAATCGGGAGGCATTGGCGGAGCAGCTCGACGCCGCCTTCGCCGGGCAGGACGGGGAGGCAGCCTGCCAGACGCTGCTGCGGGCCGGCGTGCCAGCCGGGCCGGTGCTGGCGGTGGACCAGGCAGTGGGCAGCGAGCAGGCCGCCGCCCGTTCCATGGTGGCGGAGCTGCCCTTGGAGGGCGGCGCGACGTATCGCGCGCTCGGCACGCCGATCAAGCTCAGCCGCACGCCCGGCGGCGCCCGCACGCCCCCGCCCCGGTTCAACGAGCACGGCGCGGACGTGCTGGCCGGGCTGGGCTACACGGAGGCGGAGATGCAGCAGCTCCGCGACGACGGCGTGCTGCACGACGTGCGGCGCCGCTGAGGCTGGCCGTGCCCGGCGCGAAACGGCACGGCCCTCAGCCTACAGCGCGGCCCACACGATCCCGCCGAGGACGGCCCACACCGGCACGCTCAGCAGCAGGCCGACGGCAATCCCTTTGGCGGGCGCCAGCGCGTCCTCGAACGCCAGTTCCTCCGCTATGACGGACGCCGCGGCGGCCTCGATCTCCGCCGTCCGCAGCAGCGGGATCAGATGCGGGCTGGCTTGGTCGAGACGGCCTGGTCGGCGGCGGTCGTTGGGGGCGGCGGAAGCAGCCGGAACGGGCGCGGGGTCCGTTGTGGTTCCAAGCACCTCTTTCACTGCGGTCACGGCGGCCCCTCCAGATAGTGTAGCGAACGGCAGCATCGAACTCTTTATTGAGCGATCCTACACCATTTTGATTTAGCAATGGTTAAAAAAATGCCAGGCCATCGCGAAAAGGCGCGGCAGCGTGTCACCGTCGCCGCATCCTAGTCCGTGCCTTGAGACGCAAACAGGGCTGCTCGACAAATCGCCAGGACAGCCAGGCGCAAAAAAGAGTGATCGCAAGGGCGGCGGAGAACGTCCGGTGGACCGATAGCCCGCCGTTCGCCGCCATGACCGACAGCGTCACGGGGAAGCCGAACAGGTAGGTGCCGTAGGACAGGTCGCCGACCGCGCGCTTGAGGCGGCTGCCCGCTCCGCCCGCCATCGCGGCGTACAGCACGAGGTAGGGCAGGAACAGCTTGAGGGCGA
>CAXTUO010000585.1:0-3219 GCA_964247175.1 uncultured Acetobacteraceae bacterium
CCGCATCCGGCAAGTCGGGCGGGTTCCTGGCCCTGGACTGGTGCGATGGCACGCCTTTGAAGGCCCTCGCCCGCCGGAGCTTTGCGCTGCACGCCAAGCTGGGGGAAGAGCTGGGCGGTGATTGGGGCTATCGCCGGATGACCACCTACGCCGGCACCGTGGGCCGTTTTGCGACCCAGACGCCCCGCCGTGCAGGGCCTGATTGGGTGTCGCCGGAGGTCGCGATCGACCACCAACTCGGCTCGGCCCGCACTACGGCCCAGGTGCATCCAGCCGCCTTCACCTCGGCGATGATGCAGGCTGCGGAGGAGCGGGGCGCCGAGCTGCGGTTGGGGCAAGCCACGGGGCTGGTGCGCCGGGGCAGGAACGTGGCTGGCGTGCGGCTTGAGGGCGAGGTGTTGGAAGGCGACGCCGTCGTGATCGCGATGGGGCCGTGGTCGGTGCTGGCGGCGGGATGGCTGCCGCTACCGCCGGTCTACGGCCTGAAAGGGCATAGCCTGGTGTTCGAGACCGGGACGGCGCTCGCGCCGGAGGCCTTGTTCCTCGAATACGCTGAGCCTGCCGGATCGATGCTCTCGCCCGAGGTGTTTCCGCGCGCCGACGGCACGACCTACGTGTGCGGGATCTCAAGCGAGTCTCCCATCCCGGTCGATCCTGGCCGCGTCGCCCCCGATAACGGCGCGATCGACCGGCTGAAAGCGTTGTGTGCCCGTGTGTCACCGGTCCTGGCCCAGTCGCGGATCCTCGCGAGCCAGGCCTGCTACCGTCCGGTGACGGGGGACGGACTGCCCCTGATCGGCGCCGTCATGGGCGCAAAGAATGCCTATGTGGCGACGGGTCACAGCGTCTGGGGCATCCTCAATGCGCCGGCCACGGGCGAGGCAATGGCCGAGCTGATCCTGGATGGGAAGGCTCGGACCGTCGACCTCTCATCGTTCGATCCCGCCCGCCTCCCAGCTCTCGGTCCCGAACGTGTCGCCGTCACTCGCAGGCTCGGCCGCTGATGACCAGCGTCACCCCGAACGGGATGTGTGAACTGGCCGTTCATGACGATGGTCTTTGTCCGCTTACCCACTCCGCACGCTCCGAAACGGATAGGCTGCTATCGGCCAGGAGCTGGCTTTGTACCGGGAAGGTCAGGGACCAAGCACGGGTCCGATCCGCAATTTGTCATCCAATGGCGGTGGCGTTGCCGTCCCGCCGTGAGGCACCGTGCGGCGAGATATGCCAGGAACGGGTGACATGACTGCACACGAAGCCGGAGCCACTTTTGAGCTTAGCCGACGGAGGCTGCTCGCCACGGCGGGGATCGGGTCAGGGGTGCTGATGGTGCCGGTCCAGAACTTCGCGGAAGGTGCTCAGGCCGCGCCCGTTGCGGGTGGGTCAGCCGATCCGGCGGGGACGCCGTTGGTGGCGGGGCTGCATCTGCAGTTCGGCGCGGATGCGTCGTCCGAGGTGACGGTGTCGTGGCATACGCTGAAACCCGTCCGCAATCCGCGTGTCGTGCTCGGCCGTCTTGACGGCAAGCTCGAGCAAACGGCGGAAGCCACGCCTGCCAGCTACACCGACGGCAAGTCGGGCCAGATCGTGTACGCGTATCATGCGAAGCTCCGCCAGCTTCAGGCCGGGTCCAGCTACATGTATGGTGCCATGCACGACGGCGCGTCACCGGAGTTCGGAACCTTCCGCACGTCGCCGAGGGGCCGGGCGGCCATGACCTTCACCAGCTTTGGCGATCAGGGCACGCCGACTGTGGGCAAACTCTTCGTGCCGCCCGCAGGGGTCGCTCTGCCGGCCCCGGTGTTCGTGAACGACAATCTCGGCTCCCCGGCGGCCGGCGACACGACGCTCGGTGTCGAGCAATTGCGGCCCCTGTTCCACCTGTTCAACGGCGACCTCTGCTACGCCAACCTCGCCGAGGACCGGGTGCGGACCTGGTGGGATTTCTGGGGCAACAACACGCGCAGCGCACGCAACCGCCCGTGGATGCCGTCGCCCGGCAACCACGAGAACGAGCTCGGCAATGGGCCGATCGGCTACCAGGCTTACCAGACCTATTTCTCGGTGCCGGAGGCGAGCGGCCAAACGGACGTGACGCGCGGCCTTTGGTACGCGTTCACCGCCGGGGCAGTGCGCGTGATCAGCATCGCCAACGACGACGTGACGTATCAGGACGCCGGCAATTCCTATGTCCGGGGCTACTCCGCCGGGGCGCAGAAGGCTTGGCTGGAGCAGGAGCTGTCGGCCACGCGGGACAACCGCGACATCGACTGGGTCGTGGTCTGCATGCATCAGGTCGCCATTTCGACCGCCGACAAGTTCAACGGCGCGGACTTGGGCGTCAGGGAGGAATGGGTGCCGCTGTTCGACCGCTACAACGTCGACCTCGTGGTTTGCGGGCACGAGCATCATTACGAGCGCTCGCATCCCATCCGCGGCCATGAGGCGAACCGGACGCTGACGCCAGTGCCGACGGCAACCGCCACGGACGTCATCGATACCACGAAGGGCACGGTGCACATGGTGATCGGTGGCGGGGGCACCTCCGTGCCGTCGAACGAGCTGTTCTTCCACCCGCCGCAATGCCGGGTGATCGTCTCGGTCGGCGCGCCTGATCCCGCGACGGGCAAGCGACCGCCGGTCTACGTGCGCGAGGATGCGCCGTGGTCGGCGGTGCGCAACGCGGCCCATGCCTATGGCTTCGCGGCCTTCACCGTTGATCCGGGCTCGCAGCCTGGCGGGCTCACCACGATGAAGGTTGTCTATTACGACGTCGTAGGGCCGGACGGTCAGTTGGCGGCGTTCGAGACCTTCACGCTACAGCGCTCCCGCCGCGACTAGCACCCGGTCACTGCCGGAGCAGCTCGTCCACCGCAACATCCGCACTATCCGAAGTGGACCGGCAGCTCCCGGCCACTCAGGCCGGCACGGAATGCGCCTCCGCGACAAGGTGGAAGAAGCGGCCCTTGAACGGTTTCAATACCTCCAGCGTCAGTGCGTGTGATCGTTCCTTGATGTCCGAGGTTAGCGACCGATCCAGGCTGGCGCGATCCGCGAAGTCCATTTCCAAGATCATGACAACCGGGATCGCGCCGGGATCCGCGTCCCGCACCCGGTGCACCCGTACGTCCAACACCTCAGGAAAGGTGCGCCAAATCGGCTCCAGCCTCTCGCGCACCGCCGCGAAAAACCTGTCTTCGTCCGTACCCGGTTCGAGCG
>CAXTUO010000586.1:0-3216 GCA_964247175.1 uncultured Acetobacteraceae bacterium
AGGCGCGGCTGGCTCATCAGCGCGCGGCCGATGGCCAGCATCTGCTGCTCGCCGCCCGACAACGTGCCGCCGCGCTGGGTCAGGCGCTCCTTGAGCCGGGGGAACAGGGTGAACACCAGGTCCCGGGTCGCGGCGTAGTTGCGCATGGCGACGACCTGCGCGCCCATCAGCAGGTTCTCGTGCACCGTCATGCGGCCGAAGATGCGGCGGCCCTCGGGCGACTGGGCCAGGCCCATGTGCATGATCTCGTGCGTCGGCAGGGCGGTGATGTCGCGGCCGTCATAAAGGATCTGGCCGTGCCGCGCGTGCGGGCTGCCGCAGATCGTCATCATCAGCGTGCTCTTGCCCGCGCCGTTCGCGCCGATCAGCGTCACGATCTCACCCGGCGCCACTTCCAGGTCCACGCCCTTCAGCGCCTGGATCGCGCCGTAGAACGCGGTGACGCCGGACAGCTTGAGCAACGGCCCGCTCATGACGCGGCGGCCAGCGGCCCATTGGACGCCGCCGCAAGCGGCACGTCGGGATCGTCCTCGTCACCCTCGCCGAGGTAGGCGGCGATCACGTTCGGGTCGGCGCGGACATGGGCCGGGTCGCCGTCGCTGATGCGGCTTCCGTGGTCGAGCACGACGATGTGGTCGGAGATGCGCATCACCACGCCCATGTCGTGCTCGATCAGCAGCACGGAGCAGCCGTCCGCCTGGATGGTCTTGAGCAGTTCCGCCAGGGCGTCGCTTTCCCGCGGGTTCAGCCCGGCCGCGGGTTCGTCGAGGCACAGCAGCACCGGGGCAGTGCACATGGCGCGGGCGATCTCCAGCCGGCGCTGGTCGCCGTAGGGCAGGGCGCCTGCCGGGTCGTCGGCGCGGGGCAGCAGGTTGATGCGGTCGAGCCAGCCGCGGGCGCGGTCCATGGCGACGGCCTCCGCCGCGCGGTGCCCGCCCAGGCCGAACACGGCGAGCAGGCCGGACGCCACGTTGGGCATCAGCGCGTTGTGCTGCGCCACCAGCAGGTTCTCCAGCACCGTCATGCCGGCGAACAGGCGGATGTTCTGGAAGGTGCGGGCGACGCGGGCGCGCCGGGCGATGCGATGGCCCGGCAGGGTCTGCAGCCGGAACGCCGCCCCATCCGGGTGGGTCAGCAAGATCTCGCCGGAGGTGGGCCGGTAGAACCCGGTGATGCAGTTGAACACCGTCGTCTTGCCGGCGCCGTTGGGGCCGATGACGGAGGTGATCTCGCCGCGCCGCGCCTCGAACGACAGGGCGCTCACCGCCGTCAGCCCGCCAAAGCGCATCGTGAGGTCGGTGACTTGCAGCAGGGGACTATCCACGGCCTTCCGCCACCAGTTCGGCCGAGATTTCCCGGCGGCGGCCAAGCGCCACGCTCGGGGTGCGGCCCGACACCAGGCCGCGCGGGCGCAGCACCATGATCAGCACCAGCGCGCCGCCGAACAGCAACATGCGGTAGTCCGCGAGATCGCGGAACACCTCGAACCCACCGATCATCACGATGGCCGCAAGCGCCGTGCCAAGCTGGCTGCCGAGGCCCCCGAGCACGACAATCGCGAGCACGATGGCACTCTCGATGAAGGTGAAGCTTTCCGGGCTGATGAACGCGTTGCGGGTGGCGAAGAACGCTCCGGCGAAGCCGCCAAAGGTCGCGCCGATGGCAAATGCCGTGAGCTTGGTAACGGTCACGTTGATGCCGAGGGAGCGGCAGGCAATCTCGTCCTCCCGCAACGCTTCCCACGCGCGGCCAAGGGCGACACGGCGGAGGCGGAGGGTGACCCAGTTGGTCAGCAAGGCGAGGCCCAAGATCACGTAGTAGAGGAACGCGACCCGCTGCGTGGGGCTGTACTCGAGGCCGAAGAAGCCCGAGAAGGTATCAGGCCCGCCTTCGGCGGAGAACCGCAGGCCGAACAGCGTGGGGCGGGGAATGCCGGCAATGCCGTTCGGGCCGCCGGTGACGCTGGCGGCGTTCAAAAGGACAATGCGGATGATCTCACCGAACGCAAGCGTCACGATGGCGAGGTAGTCGCCGCGCAGCCGCAGCACGGGGAAGCCCAGCATGACGCCCCAAGTCGCCGCGAACAGCCCGGCCAGCGGCAGGCAGGTCCAGAACCCCAAGCCGAACGTCTGCGACAGCAGCGCGAAGGAGTAGGCGCCGACCGCGTAGAACGCGACGTAGCCGAGGTCGAGCAGCCCGGCCAGCCCGACCACGATGTTCAGCCCCCAGCCAAGCATGACGTAGGTCAGCACGAGGATGCCGAGGTCGATGCCGTAGCGTCCGGAGATGAACGGCAGCACAAGGGCGAACGCCAGCAGCGCCGGCGTCAGGAACCGGCCCGACCGCTTCAGGGTCTCGGCAAGCCTGCGGTTCGCCTGGTATGCGCCGGGCCGCCGCCCGCGCCAGGTCAGCAGCAGCAGCCGGCCAAAGAACACGGCCGCCACCGCGATGGCGAGCGCCAGGGGGCGCGGCACCAGGAACAGGCCAGTCGCGCCCGCATCCGTCCTCAACCCGATCATCGGCCCGAACAGGCCCAGCGCCACCAGCGCCGACACGCCGGCGTCCTTCAAAACCGGGTTCATACCTTTTCCACGTCCGTGCGGCCCAGCAGGCCGGTCGGCAGGAAGATCAGCACGACGACCAGAATGCTGAACGCCGCCACATCCTTGTATTGCACGCTGAAATAAGCGGACCAGAAGGTCTCGATCAAGCCGATGGCGAGGCCGCCCAGCACGGCGCCGGGCAGCGACCCGATGCCGCCCAGCACGGCCGCGGTGAACGCCTTCACCCCGGCCACGAAGCCGATGAAGAAGTCGATCACGCCGTAGTACAGCAGGAACATCAGCCCGGCCACGGCAGCGAGCGCCGCCCCGATGACGAAGGTGAGGCTGATGGTCCGGTCGGTGTCGATGCCCAGCAGCCCCGCCATCTTCTGATCCTGCTCGCACGCGCGCATGGATCGCCCGAGCGGCGTGGCCGAAACCAGGTAGGTGAAGATGCCGAGCACGGCCAGCGTCGTGACGACGATCACGATCTGCATCCAGGAAAGCTGCACCGCGAAGCCGTCCACGTTCATCAGTTGGATGCCGCCCGGGATCAGAGGGGCAATCGGCTTCACCCGCGCGCCCTGGCTCACCTGGGCGAAGTTCTGCAAGACGATCGACATGCCGATGGCGCTGATGAGCGGCGCCAGCCGGAAGCTGCCGCGCAACGGAC
>CAXTUO010000587.1:0-3216 GCA_964247175.1 uncultured Acetobacteraceae bacterium
CGTGGCCAAGAAGAACCCTGGGAGCGCGATGTCATGCCAACCGCGATTGGCCGCCGCACGGCCATGCTCACCGGCGTTGCCGGCCTTGCGGCACCTGCCGGAACACGGGCGCAGGACGTCGCCCCTGTCGTGGACACGACGGGCGGAAAGCTTCGTGGCTCGGCCGCCAACGGCGTCAGTTGTTTCAAGGGTGTCCCGTATGCCGCCTCCACCGCCGGGGCGAACCGCTTCTGCCCGCCTGTCCCCGCCGCACCTTGGCCCGGCGTGCGGGACGCCACGGCGTTCGGCGCCTCGGCGCCGCAGTTGCCGGCCTCCGGTGATCCCCTAGGCGCCTGGTACGGCGCGTTGCAGGCGATTTCGGAGGACTGCCTTTTCCTCAACGTTTGGACAACGGGCATGGCGGGCAAGCGGCCGGTGATGGTGTGGCTGCACGGCGGCGCGTGGGTCAGTTGCGCCGGCTCGGCTCCGGGTTTCGACGGCACGGTGCTGGCACGCGACGGCGACGTGGTCGTGGTGACCATCAATCACCGGCTCAATCTCTTCGGCTACATCAAGCTCGATGACCCAGACGACCGGTTCGTGCAGTCCGGCAACGCTGGCGTGCTGGACATGGTGGCGGCGTTGCGTTGGGTCAAAGACAATGCCCCCGCGTTCGGCGGCGACCCGGGCAACGTCACGATCTTCGGTCAGTCGGGCGGTGGCGCCAAGGTCAGCGCGTTGCTTGCGTGTCTAGCAGCGCGCGGCCTGTTTCACAAGGCGATCGCGCAAAGCTGCTCGGGCAGCCTGCGTCTTGCCCAGCCCGAGGAAGCCGCCGCCCTGGCGCAAGGCCTGGCCCGGCGTCTGGAGGTCGATCGGCCCACGGCGGCCGCGCTGCAAGCCGTGCCGGCGGAAAAGCTGATCCCGCTGATGAGGGGAATGCCGCCCGTGTTCCGTCCAGTGCTGGACGGCGTGACCTTTCCTGACAATCCGTTCGACCCGGCGGCCCCCGCCAGCGCCGAGGCGATCCCCACCATGTTCGGCAACGCCGCAACTGAAACCACCTTGTACATGGCGGCGAACATGGCGAACTTCTCGCTCGATCAAGCAGAGGTGGCGCGCCGGCTGGCCCGTTTCCTCCGGAGCGACCCGGCAGCCACCGCCCGGATCATCGACGCCTACCGCGCCACGATGCCGTCTGCGACACCGAGCGAGATCATGGCCGCGGTCACCACCGATCAAACCTACCGGCGCAACACCACGCGGGAAGCAGCGCTGCAATCGGCTGCGGCGCACGCCCCGGTTTACACCTACGTCTTCGATTGGCGCACCCCCGTGCGCGGCGGCGTGCTGCAGTCGCCGCACACGTCGGAGGTCCCGTTCGTGTTCGGGACGGCGCCGGTCGCGGAGGCCCTGCTGGGGACTGGGCCGGACATCACACCGTTGACGCAGATGATGGTCGCCACTTGGTCCGCCTTCGCGCGCACCGGCAACCCGGCCAACCCTCACGTGCCCAACTGGCCCCGTTACGAAGCCGCAAACCGCAACACGATGCTGCTTTCTCGCGAGAGCATGGTGGCCAGCAATCCAGGCGGAGAACGGCGGCAAGCACTCAGCGCCGTGCCGCTGTTCGAGTACAGCACGCCGGTGAACTATCCCCAGGCATGACAGATTGGCAGGAGCTGGCCGAGAGCGGCCGGGCAGGTTTAGAGCGGTCGGGGGCGAGAAGCGGACATCAGCACCTCGGCGCACCCATGTTCGCGGCATCACAGCCGGTGCTGGTCCAACAAGAGCTAGGCAGGCTTGAACATGCTTCTGTCCTCCTGCGATGGTGCACAAACGTGGCTGGGAGGGCCGAATGACGCCATCAATGGGAATCGGCCGCCGGTCGCTGTTCGTCGGCACGTCGGTCGCAGCGCTCGCCGGGTCGCGCCCGGTCCGGTCGCAGTCCCGCCCGATCCGCGTCGGCGTGCTGACGGACCTGTCTGGCCCCTATCGCGACACCGGCGGACCCACCTCCGTGGCCGCCGCCCGGCAGGCGATGGAGGACTTCGCCGCCGCGGGCAACACCATGCCGGTCGAGATCGTCTCCGCCGACCACCAGCAGAAGCCGGACGTCGCCGTGGCGGTCGTGCGCGAGTGGTTTGACCGCGGCGGGGTGGACGCGGTCGTGGACGTGAACAACAGCGCCATCGCCTTTGCCATGACCGATCTGGCGCAGGAGAAGGACACGGTGCAGCTCAACACCGGCGCCTTCTCAGCCGACATCGCTGGCCTCCGCTGCTCCCCCAACCTGGTGCATTGGGGATCGGACAGCTGGCAGATCTCCAAAACCATGGCGACCGCTTTGTCTGTCGCTGGCAAGCGCAAGTGGTTCATTCTCGCGGCCGACTACGCCTTTGGCGCCGCCATGCAGCGCGACCTGGCGGCGTTCATTCAGCGTATTGGCGGCACGGTGACCGGTGCCGTGAAATACCCCTTCCCAGGGACCGCCGACTTTTCCTCCTACCTGCTGCAGGCCCAGACCTCCGGGGCCGACGTGCTCGCCTTCGCCAACGCCGGCGGCGACTTCGTCAATTGCGTCAAGCAGAGCGGCGAGTTCGGCCTTCCCGCCTCGGGCATCACTCTGGCCGGGCTGGTCGTGTTCATCACCGACATCCACGCCTTGGGCTTGCAGACTGCCCAGGGTCTGCGCCTGACCGAGGGCTTCTACTGGGATCTGAATGACCGGACCCGCTCCTTCACCAAGCGGCTACTGGCCAAAAGCCCGGCCAACTACCCGAACGCCGAGCACGCCTGCACCTACGCCGCCACCCTGCATTTCCTGAAGGCCTGCGCGACCCTTGCCCTCGGCAAGCCCTCAGGCCGCGCCACCGTAGAAGCGATGAAGCGCCTGCCCACCGACGACGACTGCTTCGGCGCGGGCCAGGTTCGCGCCGACGGCCAGCACCTCCACCCCGCCTTCCTGTTCGAAGCCAAGCGTCCTGCCGAGAGCACCGGCCCGTGGGACCTATACAAGCTGGTTCAGACGCTCCAGCCAGACGAGGTGTGGCGGCCGCTTGCGGAGGGCGGATGCAAGATGGTGGGGGCGGGCTGAAGCGCTCGTTATGATCACGGTTGGTCCCGCCAGTAGACGCGATTGTTCTAAGCTTACGACGCCCTGGGATCTCATGCCGGCGCTTGGTCGGGAGCTGCCATTCCGCTTCGGAAAAGAGGGCAGCGAGAAGCAGCCTCTCGCCC
>CAXTUO010000588.1:0-3213 GCA_964247175.1 uncultured Acetobacteraceae bacterium
TGGATCAAGGCGCTCGACGCCAACATGCTGACGCCCATCGCGCTGATCCGCGCCGTGGTGGACGGCATGGCGGCGCGGCGGTTCGGGCGGATCGTCAACATCACCTCGGCCAGCGTGAAGTCGCCCATCCCGACGCTCGGCATGAGCAACGGGGCGCGGGCCGGGCTGACGGGGTTCGTGGGCGGCCTGGCCCGCCAGGTGGCGCGGCACAACGTCACCATCAACAACCTGCTGCCGGGTCCGTTCCTCACGGACCGGCTGCGCTCGAATGCGTTGGCGGCAGCGGAGCAGGCCGGGCGCACGGTGGACGAGCTGCTGCAAGAGCGCGCGCAGCAGTCCCCGGCTGGCCGGGTCGGCGACCCCGCCGAGTTCGGCGACGCCTGCGTGTTCCTGTGCGCCGCGTCCTCGGGCTTCATCGTGGGGCAGAACCTGCTCTTGGACGGCGGCGCGTTCAACGCGACGATGGGCTGAAAGCAAGCCGTTTGACGCATTGCAGCATTGCACCGGTGAACAGGCGCACGTAACGTTTAATCCTGCCGAACCCGGGGTTGGATGATGCGGACGCGCCTGTTCCTAAGCAGCTTGTCCATCGCTGCGGGCCTGCTGGCGGGCACTCCGGCGTCGGCGCAAAAGGCGCAGGACACGCTTCGGATCGCATGGCGGGACGCGGTGCCGAACGTTGATCCCTATTACAACTCGCTCCGCACCGGGCTGGTGGTGGCGCACCAGGCTTGGGACACGCTGATCTACCGCGATCCCGAAACCTTCACGTTGAAGCCGCTGCTCGCCACCTCCTGGCGCTACGCCGACGACATGACGATCGAGTTCGAGCTGCGCGCCAACGTCAAGTTCCACGACGGCAGCCCGTTCACCGCGGACGACGTGGTTTACACGGTGCAGTCCGCCCTGTCCGACAAGCAGGTGGCGGTGCCCAGCAACTTCGCCTTCATCGCGGGCGCCGAAAGGATCGACGACCTGCACGTCCGCATCAAGCTGAAGCGCGTGTTCCCGGCGGCGCTCGAGTACATCGCCATGGTGCTGCCGATCTACCCGAAAGCCTACCGGGAGCGGGTGGGCGCCGAGTACTCCAAGGCGCCGGTCGGCACCGGCCCGTATCGCATCACGGCCGTGGACGGCACGAGCCAGATCGAGATGGAGCGCAACGACGACTACTTCGACAGCCCCAAGGGCAAGCCCGCCATCCGCCGCCTGGTCATCAAGGAAGTGGCGGACGCGGCCGGCGAGCTGTCGGCGATCCTGGGCGACCAGGCCGACTGGATCTGGATGTTCAGCCCGGACCAGCTCGACAGCTTCAGCCGGATGCCGACCCTGCAAACCATGCGCCAGGAAAGCATGCGGGTCGCCTACCTGAACATGGACAGCGCCGGGCGGACCGGGGCGGACAACCCGCTGACCAACGCCAAGGTGCGCCAGGCGATCCTTTACGCCCTGGACCGGCCGGCGATGGCCAAGCAGTTCATGCCCGGCGGCTCCCGCGTGCTGGACGCCCCGTGCTTTCCCACCCAGTTCGGCTGCGACCAGGCCATTGCCATCAAATACGAATACGACCCGGCCAAGGCGCGCGCGCTGCTGGCGGAGGCCGGCTATCCCCAGGGCTTCACGACCGAGATCGTCGGCTACCTGCTGCCGCAACTGCAGGACGCCATCCAGAACTACCTTGCCGCGGTCGGCATCCAGGCGACGATCAGCCAGCTCCAGGCTGACGCCGTGGTCCAGCACAGCATCCAAGGCAAGAACCCGATGGAACTGGGAAGCTGGGGCAGCTACTCCATCAACGACGCTTCCGCCTTCATCCCGGTCTTCTTCGCCGGCGGCGGGCAGGACTACGCCCGCGATCCCGAGTTGCAGGCCATGGTGGAAGCCGGGGGCGGCAGCAGCGATCCCGACAAGCGCCGCGCCGCCTACAGCGCCGCGATCAAGCGGATCACCGAGCGCGCCTACTACGCGCCGCTGTTCACCTTTGTCACCAACTACGCGATGAGCCGCACGCTGAACTTCAAGGCGTTCGGCGACGAGCTGCCGCGGTTCTATCTTGCAAGCTGGAAGTAGCGGCACCCGCCGACGCAAGCCGCTCGAAAGCTGGTGCGGGAACTGGCCCAGCCGCAATCCAAGCGCAGTGATGCCCATCCGGCGCAGGATGGACCCGTCTCATTAACCGAGCCAGCGGGCCGGGCCGCATTGCGGCATGCAGGAACCCGGGCCAGGATGCGGCCATGCTGCGTGCCCTGCTCCCCATCGCCGCCATCGCTCCATGCTGCGCTGCGGCGGAACCGCTGCGCCCGCCGGTCGAGCCGGCCTGCATCTCCTCCCCGTTCGGCTGGCGCCATGCGGTCGGGCCGCACGCCCCGGCGGCGTTCCACAACGGCATCGACCTGCCGGCGCCGGAGGGCGCGCTGGTGCACGCGGCGGCAGCCGGCACGGTGCTGCGCATCAAGCGCCAGGGGCTTGGCGGCGTCACCGTGCACGTCGGCCATCCCGACGGCAGCACCACGCTCTATGCCCATCTCGGCAACTTGGTGCCCGCCATCGCAGAGGGGAAGCGCGGCGTGGCCGTCGGCGAGCCGTTGGGGCACATCGCCCGCACCGGCGTGACCTACGGCACCCACCTGTTCTTCGCCGTGCTGCGCGGCGGCGCCGCGGTCGATCCAGAACCCTTGCTGGGCGTGCCGCGATGCCGCTGAAGCGTCCGGTGAGCGACCACTTCGACGGCGAGCACTTCTTCAATCCCGGCGCGTCCCAGGCGCGGGGCCTGGGCGCCGTGCTGCGCTGGCAGTTGCACCGGCAAAAGGCGCGCTGGCCCGCCCGTCTTCCCAACCCGACCTTTCCCCCGTTCAGCGAGACCGTCGAGGAAGGCCGGGTCAGCCTGACCTTTATCGGCCACAGCACCTTCCTGATCCGGCTGCCGGGGCCGGGCGGCGTGTTCTCGATCCTGACCGACCCGATTTTCAGCGAGCGTTGCTTCCCCGTGCAGTGGATGGGGCCGCGCCGGGCGCGGGCGCCGGGCCTGGCGCTGGAGGCGCTGCCGCCCATCGACGCGGTCCTGGTGTCGCACAACCATTACGACCACATGGACCTGCCGAGCCTGCGGGCGCTGCACCAGCGGTTCCGGCCGCTGCTGCTGACGACGCTCGGCAATGCCCGGCCGTTGCGCGATGCCGGCGTGCCGGGCGCGGTCGAGCTGGACTGGTGGGA
>CAXTUO010000589.1:0-3211 GCA_964247175.1 uncultured Acetobacteraceae bacterium
CCCCATCTGCGCGCGGAGCCGGGTCACGGCCTCCTCCGTCGCGCGGTCGCCCAGCATGGCGCTGACGGGATCGCCCGGCAGCAGCCGCGCCAGCACGAACACCACGGCGCCGATGGCGAGAAAGGTCGGCACGATCTGCAGCAGCCGTGCGGCGACCAGCCCGGCGCGGTTCAAGCGGGCGTCCTACTTCTCGACGAACGCCCCTTCGAACAGGTTGTTGCCGAGCGGGATCTGCACGAAGCCCTGCGCCCCCTTGCGGAAGGCGACGGGGTAGGGGGTTTCATACAGGAACACGACCGGCGCTGCGGCGCAGTAGCGGTCCTGGATCTCCTTGTACTCGGCGGCGCGGGCGGCGGGGTCGGTCTGCTGCTGCGACGCGACGAACAGCTCGTCCACCCGCTCGTCCCGCCATTGCGAGTGCAGCGAATGGATGTTCGGGTAGTAGGCGGCATAGGACGTGACCTGGCTGGGGTCGGAGATGTCGTTGGTCCATAAGGAGGTCCGCATGGCGAAGTCCTCCGCGCGGTAGCGGGCGGTGCGGGTGGCGTTGTCCACCAGGTCGATGCGCAGCTTGACGCCCACTTGCCCCCACATCTGCTGCACGATCGCCAGGTTGTTGGCCTCATCCGCGTTGCCGGACAGCGCCAGGATCGAGGTCTCAAACCCGTTGGGGAACCCGGCCTCCGCCAGCAGGGCGCGCGCCTTGGCCGGGTCGTACTTGTAAAGGTCCTGGCCCGCGAACAGCGGCGTCGTGGCGGACATGAAGGAGCGCATCGGCTTGCCGAGGCCCAGCGTGGTGATGCCGATCACCGCGTCCTTGTTGACGGCGTAGTTGAGCGCCTGGCGCACCTTGGGGTTCGCCATCGGGTTGGGCTTGCCGTCCTTGTAGGTGGCGCCGGCGAACATCGTGAGATAGGTGATGCGGGTGGAGGGCCACAGCTCCATGCGCAGCGCCGGGTCCGCCTGCAACTCCTTGACTCGGGCGTAGGGCACGAACTCGGTGCCGTCGATCTCCCCGGCCTTGAGCTTCAGCAGCCGGGTGGCGTCGTCGGGGATGATCTGGAACTCAAGCTCGTCCAGATAGGGCAGGGGTTTGCCGTCCTCCGCTTGCTTCCAATAGTACGGGTTGCGCCGCAGCGTCATGGAGACGCCGTGCTGCCAGGCGGCCAGCACGAAGGGGCCGGAGCCGACCGGCTTCTCGGCGAAGGCCCGCGCCTTGTCCTCGGGCGTTTCGCCCGGCGCCGCCTCGAACAGCTTCTGCGGCAGGATGGCGGCGTTGAAGGTGGCGAGCGCCGGAATGATCGTCGGGTCCGGGTGCTTGAGCGCGATCCTGACGGTGCCGCCCGACGCCTCGATCCCGTCGATGGAGGCGAGCGAGGACGACCATGCCCCGGCCTTCGGATCGCGGGCGCGATCGAGCGACCATTTGACGTCGCTGGCAGTGAGCGGGGAGCCGTCCGCGAACTTGACGCCGGGGCGGAGCGTCAGGGTCAGGGCCTTGTTGCCGTCCGAGCTTTCCCACTTCGTGGCGAGGCCGGGCTGCACGCCTAGGCCGTCCTCCGTGGGGGCGAGCAGCGTGTCGTAGAGATTGGTCAGCACCCAGATATCGGTATTGGCGTCGTTCAGCACCGGGTCGAGAAACAGGGAGTCGGCGTAGCGCGCGTAGATCATCTTGCCGCCCCGGGTGGCGGCGGTAGTGGCGTGCGGCGAGGCCAGGAGGCCCGCAGCGATAAGGGCTGCGAGGCCGGTTTTGAGCAGTGTTCGACGCATGGGACCTCCTGAGCAAAGGGCGCCCAAGCGTGGTTTGTCAGCCGTGTGAAGTCAACGCGGGCTCAGCGATCCGTTGATGCCTGCCTACGCCAGCCAGTTTCCCACGTTCAGGCCGTGAATGCGCCGGAACTTACCAACGTTCGCCATTACCACGGTCGCGCCATGCGTTTGGGCATGAGCGGCAATCAGCAGGTCGCTCGACCCAATGGGGCGCCCGGTGGTTTCCAGTTCCGCCCACAGCCGTCGTACTCGCGGTCAGGCGGCACGTCGAACGGCAGCACCGGCACTTTCCACAGAAACTCCTCGATCCCGCGTGTCAGAAGATGTCCTTCGGCGCCGGCGGCGGGTCGTCGATCTCCGGGAAATCCTCACTCAACGGCTCCCAGCTATCGAGGAGTGCTGCCAGACCCTTCTTGCGCACAGGTTCGATGATGAGGCGGTCGCCGTCGCGGCTGATGACAGCCTCGCTGCCGGGCAACTCGAATTCCACTGGATTACAGACAGCCTGGTTGCCGTTGCTGCGGAACAGCCGTACCCGGCGGGGTATGGGATGGGGCTGGGGCATGATTTGGGCCTCCGTGGCATATGGGAGAGACACATGCCAGCATGTATGCCTGTTCAAGGCCAGCTTGGCTGGGCCGCTCATGACGGTCCTCTGCCCACAGTCGCTCTCCAGACCTCGCCCCGCTAACCTGCGGGGATGGCGAAAGACGCAATCTTCCTCAGCGGCCCGGTCGGAGCAGGCAAGACGACGCTTGGGCGCGCCCTTGCTGAACGGCTCGCGGGCGGGTTCATCGACGGCGACGACTTCTCGGACCCTGACCGTCCTTGGTACTGCTCGATCCTCCGAACCAGCAAGGCCATGGCGCAGGCTGGCCTGGCAGCGCTTGAGGACAGATCCACGGTTGTCATCGCCTATCCCCTGAACTGCATCAACTGGATCTATTTTCGTCGGAGGTTTGCGGACGCTGGCATACGGCCGTTCTTCGTAAGCCTCAGAGTCTCTTACCCTTCAGTTGTAGGCAAAAGCCGAGGCCGGGTGTTCAGCAACGAGGAACATGACCGCATCCAGGTCATGATCGCTGAAGGCTACGGCGCGCGTCCTTTCAGCGACCTTGTCATCGACACGGACACCGCCGGCTTCGCCGTGACTTTGGCGCACCTGGAACGTGAAACACGGCGGATGACAGCAAGCTGACCCGATCGACCGGTGCCCTCCCATCACTGGCGAGGCTTCCCCCGCACACCCTGACGTGGTTGTCTCCGGTTCCCGGGACACCCAGGCCCGTATGCAAAAAAGGCCCCCGCCGTGGAGCTTCGCCCATTCTCCCACGCCGACATCCAACCCCGGCCGAGTTGGTCCAATGGGGCGGACCCGCCCGCAAGTTCCCCCTGGACGAGGCGCAGATGCTGGCACTCCTGGCCGAAACGACCGGCCCGC
>CAXTUO010000590.1:0-3208 GCA_964247175.1 uncultured Acetobacteraceae bacterium
CTCGAACGCCGGAA
This sequence comes from uncultured Acetobacteraceae bacterium, assembly GCA_964247175.1. Taxonomy (GTDB): domain Bacteria; phylum Pseudomonadota; class Alphaproteobacteria; order Acetobacterales; family Acetobacteraceae; genus CAHJXG01. Next base: position 15 of record CAXTUO010000590.1, read on the forward strand.
ATGGTTCGTTGAACAAACCAGAGACTACGCCACCAACCTATCTCCACCACCCCCGGAGCGGTTCAATACCACAATCCTTGACGCTGAACGGACGTCGGTTTTGTGCTACATTCCTTAAACGGAATGAACGTCTTGCCTCAGCAAGGGAGGCAGTGAACGTGCCGCGAAGCGATGGGCACAAGGATTGTGGTATTGAACCGCTCCGGGCTTCTCAAGGAATTGGGCGTGATACCAGCGGCCATTTGCTCTGACTCAAACGTGAGTAGGTTCGGCTCGGTGCGGAGTGGTTGGGTTTGCCTGCACGATGGTGGGGGCGGACATGACGGTTGCGATCACGCGCATGGAGCCCACGGCGGCGGCCTTGCGCCGATGTGCGGCTGGATTGGTGGATGCATCCGTTGTGCGCCGGCTGCTTGCGCTGGCAATGGTTCTGGACGGCCACAAGCGGGAGGAGGCGGCGCGCAGGGACGCAACTCGTGTCGGGCAGTGGAGCGCGGGCCAATGATCGACGTCCTGGACGCGGCGAAGCGCGCTCTGACCGGCGCACATCTCAGGATCGGATAGGCGGATTTCCGATGCCCCTCATCTCAGTGGCCCTGTCTCCTCCCTCAATTGGCGGACTGTATCGGGATGACAGGAGCGAGACCGTCCATCTTGGAAAGCGGCGTGTCTCGCTCTTGGTCGCGGCACTTTGCCTTTTGCTTGCGTTGGGACGTGCCCGGCATTTCCATGATCTGCTGGCCCATGGGGCGGGCGACCACGCGGTTGGTGTCGCGATCCTAGAAAACGTTCTTCTGCTCGGTGTTTATGCGTTCATCGCGGTCGCCGCGATGATGAGCACCGTGCTCGGCTTCCCGCGGCTGGTCGTGACCCCGCGAGGCCTCACGCGACGGTCGCTGTTCCGAACGACGGCGGCCGAGTGGAACAGCCTGTCACGCTTCCACGTCGAACGCCTTGATGGCGGAAGGATCATGGCCGCCACGGCCGACATCATCGGCCCGAACGCGAGTCCAAGGCTCCGGCGCCGCAAAGACAGGCTGTTCAAGATTGCCAACACCTACCGGACACCCGTCGAAACAATCGTGGCCGGCATCCACGATTATCAGACCGAGGCGCTGGGCGTCCCCGCGCCGCTCCCGCGCGCAGTGGGCGCGCCTGTCGTCCCTCAGTATGGCATTGCCGGATTCCGCATGCCGTGGGCGACGCTCGGCTTGCTCGCGGTCCTGACCGCAGTCTTCGTGGCCGAACATCGACTCGGGGTTGCGCCGGAACCTACGCCGCTTACGGCAAATGTGCTCACGCTTTATGGCTTCGGCGGCGCCAATCGCGGTGCCGTGCTCCATCATGGCGAGGTGCTGCGCCTGTTGTCATCAGCGCTCCTGCACCTCAGCGCGGCGCATCTCATCGGCAATGCTGTGGGGCTCCTGCTGGTGGGCTGGCCTGTCGAACGCCTTGTAGGCCGGTCCTGGTTCCTGGCGATCCTCGTGGCGGGCAGCCTCGCCGGATCGGTTGCTGGACTTGCTGCCTATCCTGCGCACGTGACGCTCGCCGGAGCCTCTGGCGGCATCACCGGCCTGTTTGCCGCGATGGCCGTCCTCATCTTCCGCCTGCCGGCTGGGCGCAAGCGGGTGTTCATGCTCGTGCGCACAACGCTCGTGGCACTCGTGGTGTTCCTCCCCGCGGGGACGCAGGCCGACTTCAAGATCGGGCATGCCGCCCACATTGGCGGCGCGCTCGCCGGCGCGGCCCTGGGTATTCTGCTGCTGCGCACCTGGCGCGCGTCTTGCCGCCTGCCCGAGTTCCGAAAGGCTGGTCTTGCGGTTGGCACCGCGGGGTTGGGGCTGGCGCTTCTTGGCATTCCCACTTCCCTGCGCCTCAGCCGGGAGTTTGTCGTGTCAATCGAAGGGTGCGCATCGGCTGACCCGGATAGGACAATCCGCAGTTGCACGGCCGCTCTCGACAGCGGTGCGGGCGACACAACAATCGTGTTGCTGAGCCGAGGCAGGGCCTATGCGGCCAAAGGGCAATACGATCTCGCCATCGCTGATTTCGACCGCCTGATCGCACTCGTGCCAAATTCAGCAGATGCCCACTTGGGTCGCGGATACGCGTTTCTGAGGAAAGGGAAGTTGAATCAATCGGTTGCGGATTTCACCAAGTCGATCGAGCTGAACCCGAAATTCACTGCCGCCTACTTCGACCGCGGCGCGGCGTACTTGGACATGGGACGCAATGATCTCGCGATCGCCGACGAAGACCAGGCACTTGCGCTCGATCCAAACCAGGCCGGCGCTTACGTGGTCCGCGGCTTGGCTTACAGCCGGAAAGGCGGGAGCAATGAGGCGATCGCGGACTACTCGAAGGCAATCGTGCTGAAGCCGGGCGTTCCGAACGCGTACTCCTATCGTGCATCCGCGTTTCTCCGCCAGAACCGCTTCGATGAGGCGGTCGCGGACACCACCAAGGCGCTTGAATTGCAGCCAGAGAGCGCGGCAGCTCACAACGACCGCGCCTGGGCGCTGCATCTCAAAGGGGAGAACGCCCTCGCCCTGCCGTACGCGGAGAAGGCCGTGGCGCTTGGGCCAGGCAGCGCGCCGGCGGTGGAGACAAGAGCAGAGATTTACGAGAAGCTCGGGCGCACGCGCGACGCCATCGCTGACTACCGCGCGGTGCTCGCGATTGACGACCATCAGCAGTTGGCGCGAGACGGGCTGAAGCGATTGCGCGCCGATCTTGTGAAAACGCGATAGGTCGAGCATGTATCACGGGCAACGCGGATGCTACGCTGTGCCGGGGGCTGACTCCTGCTCTCCCATCTCCGCCTTCGCTTCCTCGATCAGCCGCGCCTCGTGCCGGTGCACGAAGCGCACCGACAGCACCACGACGACCAGCGCCGCGGCGCCGACCGCGAGGCCGAACGGCCCGGCCAGCCGGTGCACCTGGTCGCCCAGCAAGTAGGCGCCGAAGCCGTAAAGGCAGGTCCAGAACACGCCGCCCAAGGCGTTCCAAACGAGGAACCGCCCCCATGGCATATGGCTCGCCCCGGCCAGCACGGCGGCGAAGGTGCGCAGGAACGCGACGAAGCGCCCGAAGAACACCACCTTGCCGCCGTGGCGCAGGAACAGGAACCGTCCCAAGTGCTGCCGGTCCAGGGTCAGCCCGATCTTCGGGCCGTAGCGCGCCAGCACCGGCGG
>CAXTUO010000591.1:0-3192 GCA_964247175.1 uncultured Acetobacteraceae bacterium
ACATGCTTTCGGGCGTGTGGTGCACCGGCGCCTCGGCGCGCAGCCGCTCGAAGTAGGGCCATAGCGTGTCGGCCTGGAACAATCTGGGATGGCCGGGGTCAAGCTCGGCCAGCGGGAGGCTGTAGGCCTCCTCGGCGCTGTAGCTCCGCCCGGCTTGCAGGGTCGTGTCCATCACCGTTTCCGCCGTTTCTTGTGGTTTGCGCGTCAGCCTGCGCATCATGCGGGATTCGTCCGGCCTCCGTCACGCGCATTCATGGAACAGGTGTCAACGCGGCGCGCCGGCGTCTCTGCATTTCAGCAGCCGGGTCGGTGCCGCCCCGGCGCAGCCACGCCCGAATGCCGCGGCCATTTGCCCATATGTTGCGCAATTGCACTGAATCCTGCACGGCATCGTGACCCGCTTCGCGCAGGGCTGTCCGGTGCTCCAGGGAAACCGACCGAGGCTGTCACGTTCCAGCAACACACCCCATGGTACGTAAATTGCACCATCATTTCGCCATACGTTTCCCAATACGTTGCAAACGTGGTTTGCTATAACCGGGGTGAGCGGGTTTTACGTGCGTTCGATGCCAGGAAGGAGCTAGCGTCGCCAGACACAGCACGATTCGGCGTCGCTTGCCGGGGTGGGAAAACCGCCCACCTGTGTTCTTGGTCGCGTGGATCTGCTGGCGGCCGAGCCAGGCGCAGTGTTCGTCGGCCCGGCTCCTTTGGGGAGTTTCATGATGCTTAAAGACTACGACGTGTTTTCCCTGCATGCCGCCCTTCGCGACCAACGTCGGGAAGAGGAGTTCAGCCTCGCCGAGTACCTTTCGGCATGCCATGACGATCCCGGATGCTACGCCAGCCCCGCCGAACGGATGCTGCGGGCCATCGGCGAGCCGGAACTGGTGGACACCTCGCGCACGCCCCGGCTCGGCCGCATCTTCCTCAACCGTACCGTGCGCGTCTATCCCGCCTTCTCCGAATTCCACGGCATGGAGGAGACGATTGAACGCATCGTCGGCTTCTTCCGGCACGCGGCGCAGGGCTTGGAAGAGCGCAAGCAGGTGCTCTACCTGCTGGGCCCGGTCGGCGGCGGCAAGTCGTCCCTGGGCGAGCGGCTCAAGGCGCTGATGGAGCAGGAGCCGATCTATGTGCTCAAGGCCGGCAACGAGCTCAGCCCGGTCTTCGAAAGCCCGCTCGGCCTGTTCGATCCGGACACCATGGCGGCCACGCTGCAGGAGCGTTACGGCATCCCGCGCCGGGTGCTGACCGGTATCGCCAGCCCCTGGGCGCTGAAGCGGCTCGACGAGTGGGAGGGCGACATCTCGCGCTTCCGCGTGGTCAAGCTTTACCCGTCGCGCCGCAAGCAGATCGCCATCGCCAAGACCGAACCCGGCGACGACAACAACCAGGACATCTCCGCCCTGGTCGGCAAGGTCGATATCCGCAAGCTCGAGATGTACAGCCAGAACGACCCGGACGCCTACGGCTTTTCCGGCGGGCTGAACCGCGCCAACCAGGGCATCCTTGAGTTCGTCGAGATGTTCAAGGCGCCGATCAAGATGCTGCACCCCCTGCTCACCGCGACGCAGGAGGGCAACTATCTCGGCACGGAGAACATCGGCGCCATCCCGTTCCAGGGCATCCTGCTGGCCCATTCCAACGAGGCGGAGTGGCAAAGCTTCCGCAACAACCGCACCAACGAGGCGTTCCTTGACCGCGTGTCCGTGGTCAAGGTGCCCTATTGCCTGCGGGTGACAGAGGAAGGCAAGATCTACGAGAAGCTGATCAGCGGCTCCGCCCTCGCGGAAGCGCCCTGCGCGCCGCACACGCTGGAAATGCTGGCGCGCTTCGCCGTGCTGTCGCGCCTCAAGCCGCATGCCAACTCCCGCCCCTTCGCCAAGATGCGGGTGTATGACGGGGAGAACATCCGGGAAACCGATCCCAAGGTCCGCACCATGCAGGAGTACCGCGACAACGCGGGCGTGGACGAGGGCATGGACGGCATCTCCACCCGCTTCGCCTACAAGGTGCTTTCGGCCACCTTCAACCATTCGTCGGCCGAGGTTGCGGCCGACCCGGTGCACCTGATGTACGTGCTGGAGCAGGCGATCCGCCGCGAGCAGTTCCCGCCGGAGACGGAGGCCGCCTACCTCGCCACCATCAAGTCCGAGCTGGCTTCGCGCTACGCCGAGTTCATCGGCAACGAGATCCAGAAGGCCTACCTGGAGAGCTATGGCGATTACGGCCAGAACCTGTTCGACCGCTACCTCGACTACGCCGACGCCTGGATCGAGGACCAGGACTTCAAGGACCCCGATACCGGGCAGATGCTTAACCGCGACCTGCTGAACGGCGAGCTGACCAAGATCGAGAAGCCGGCGGGGATCGCCAACCCCAAGGACTTCCGCAACGAGGTCGTGAAGTTCGCGCTGCGCAACCGGGCCGCGAACGGCGGGCGCAACCCGTTCTGGACCTCTTACGAGAAAATCCGCGACGTGATCGAGAAGCGGATGTTCTCCCAGGTGGAAGACCTGCTGCCGGTCATCAGCTTCGGCTCCAAGAAGGACGGGGAAACCGAGAAGAAGCACAACGACTTCGTCATGCGCATGGTGTCGCGCGGCTACACCGAGCGCCAGGTGCGCCGGCTGGTCGAGTGGTATATGCGGTTCAAGCAGTCGGCCTGAACGGAGCGATCTTGGATATCATCGACCGCCGTCCCAACCCGCACGGCAAGAACCTGGAAAACCGGCAGCGCGTGCTGGCCCGGGCACGGGGGGAGGTCGCGCGGGCAGCCCGGGCGGCCATCGCCCAGGGTACGCTGCGGGAAACCGGGCACGGGGAGGCGGTGACCATCCCCTCCGACGTGCTGCACGAACCCTCCTTCCACACCGTGTTCACCAGCGGCGAGCGGCAGGTGGTGCTGTCGGGCAACAAGGAGTTCTCGACTGGCGACCGGCTGGCCCGCCCGCGCGGCGGAGGGGGCGGCAGCGGCAACGGCGCCGGCCAGGGCGGGGGCGAAGCCCAGGACGGCTTCCGCTTCGTGCTGACCCGTGACGAGTTCCTCGACCTGTTCTTCGAGGACCTGGAACTGCCCGACCTGGTGAAAAGCCAGGTGGTCGCGACCGAGACGATGGCGCCGGTGCGCGCCGGCATCAGCGTCGATGGCACGCCGTCGCAGGTCGATATGTCGCGCTCCATGCGGCAATC
>CAXTUO010000592.1:0-3191 GCA_964247175.1 uncultured Acetobacteraceae bacterium
GGCTTGGGCGGCCTGGGCACGCTCGGCGTCCCGCACCGCCGAGGGCGAAGCCGGGGCCGGGGCCGCGCCGTATGCTGCGCCGCACGCCGCGCCGAGCAGCAGCAGGCTAAGCCGATGGGCGGGCCGCATCGCCGGCCGGCACCGGCCCGCCTTCGCGCAGGAGCCCGCGATCCTCCAGCAGCGAGCGCCCGGTCATCTCCGCCGGCTGCGGCAGGCGCAGCAAGGCGAGGAGGGTCGGCGCGAGGTCGGCGAGCCGCCCGTCCTCCAGCGCGCCATCGTGCCCGGCCAGCATCACCGGCACCGGGTTGGTGGTGTGCGCGGTGTGCGGGCCGCCGGTCGAGGGATCGCGCATCAGCTCGCAGTTGCCGTGGTCGGCGGTGACCAGCAGCGTGCCGCCGGCGGCGCTGATCGCATCGGCGATGCGGCCCAGCCCGGCGTCCACCGCCTCCACCGCGCGCACCGCCGCCGAAAGGCTACCGGTGTGGCCCACCATGTCAGGGTTGGCGAAGTTGAGCACGATCAGGTCATAGGTGCCGGACTGGATCGCCGCCACGGCGCGGTCGGCCAGCTCGGGCGCCGACATCTCGGGCTGCAGGTCATAGGTCGCGACCTTGGGGGAGGGCACCATGATCCGGTCCTCGCCGGGGTAAGCGACCTCCTGCCCGCCGTTCAGGAAGTAGGTGACGTGCGGGTATTTCTCCGTTTCCGCCATGCGGAGCTGCCGCAGCCCGGCCGCCGACACGACCTCTCCCAGCAGGTTGTTCATGGGCTGCGAATGGAACAGCACCCCCATGAACGGCGCCAGCGCGTCGCTGTAGCGCGTCATGCCGAGGGTGGCGGCAAATTTGTAAGTGCGGGGCCGGGTGAAGCCGGCGAAGCCCGGGTCGAGCAGCGCGCCCAGCAGCTCCCGCACCCGGTCGGCGCGGAAGTTGAAGCACAGCAGGGCGTCGCCGTCCCGCATCCCGTCGTAGCCGCCAATCGTGGCGGGCACGACGAACTCGTCGGTGACGGACTTGCCATAGGCGTCGTCCATGGCGCTGGCCGCGTCGGCGAAGTTCGCGCCCCGGCCCTCCGCCATGGCGAGGTAGGCCTTTTCCACCCGGTCCCAGCGGTGGTCGCGGTCCATGGCGTAGTAGCGGCCGATCACGGTGACGATGCGCGCCCCGTCCGGCAGGGCGGCTTGCAGCCGGGCGATGCAGTCGCCCCCTGAACGCGGCGCGGTGTCCCGCCCGTCGGTGAAGGCGTGGATGCGGACCGGAACCCGGGCGGCGGTCAAGACACGCGCGAGGGCCGCCGCATGGTCCTGGTGCGCGTGGACGCCGCCGGCCGACACGAGGCCCATCAGGTGGCACACGCCGCCGGACTGCCGCACCGCCTCGATCAGGGCCAGCAGTTCAGGCCTTTGCGCCAGGCGGTTCTCCGCAACCGCGAGGCCGATGCGCGGCAGCTCCTGCATCACCACGCGCCCGGCGCCGATGTTGAGGTGGCCGACCTCCGAGTTGCCCATCTGCCCGGTGGGCAGCCCGACATCCAGGCCGGAGGTGCTGAGAAAAGCGTGCGGCCCCTGCATCAGCCGGTCGAAGGTGGGGGTGTCCGCCTGCTCAATTGCGTTGTCGGCCGCATCCGCCCGCCATCCCCAGCCGTCCAGGATCACCAGCATCACGGGTCGGGACGGGTCGGGCATGGCGCGCTCCTGCTGTGGACACTCCGGTATGGCGAAACTAGGAGACTGCGGCAAGTCACGGCCTGGACGCGCGGTGGTACGGGTGGCCGGACAGGATGGACTGGGCGCGGAACAACTGCTCAACCAGCAGGGCGCGGACCAGCAGATGCGGCCAGGTCATCGGCCCCAGCGACAGCACGTGGTCGGCGCGGGCGAGCACGGCGGCATCCAGTCCCTCCGCCCCGCCGATCACGAAGCACAGCGGGCGCGATTGGCCGAGCCAACGCTCCAGCAACCGCGCCAGGCCGTCGCTGCCGGGCGCCGGCGGGCCGAGGTCGAGCGCCACGGCCAGCGTGGACGGGGGAAGGGCGGTCAGCAGGGCCGCCCCCTCTCGCCGCTTGATCTCGGCGGGAGCGCCGCGGCCCTCGGCGATCTCGCTGACGGCAAGCTTCGGCCGCAGCCGGGCGTTGTAGCGGTTGAACAGCTCGGCCTCCGGCCCCGGGCGCATCCGGCCTATTGCGATCAGGCGCACGGAACGGCCATGCTGGGCGGAACCCGGTCGGGGGTGGCAACGCTGAGCAGGTCATGGCCGTATCGCATCGATTTCTCGCCTGCTTCGTCTTGCTGCTGCCGGCCGCCGCCGCCGCGGCCGAGCGGCCGGGGCCGGCCGGCCTGCCGGTGGTGATGACGCCGCAGCCCGGCACGGCGCTTGACCGTACCGCCCGCGGCCTGGTCGCCCAAGACCTGGCCTCGGCGCGGCGGGCCGGGGACCGGCCGCTGCTGGTGATCGGCTCCGTGCGGCTCGGCACCGCGACCGAGCGGCCGGCGCTGTTCGTGCAGTTGCAATCGCCGCGGGAATGCGGCTCACGGGGATGCAGCACCTCGGCCTTTGCCTGGATCAAAGGGCGCTGGACCAAGGTGCTGGACGACGCGAGCGGGCGGATCGTGCTGCTGCCGACCAAGCACGGCGGCATGTCGGACCTGGGCGCGAACGCCGAGCGCTACGCCTGGAACGGCACGGCCTACGCCAACACCCGCCCGGCGCCTGCCGTCGATCTGCGTCCGCGGGCGCCGCGGCCACGGCATTAGGACGCGGCAGGCGCGTCCGCGTGCTCGTCGAGGTCCGGCCCCCACATCTTCTCCAGCGCGTACAGGGCGCGCGCATCCGGCTTGAACAGGTGCACGACGATGTCCCCGGCGTCGATCAGCACCCAGTCCGACCCGCCGCTGCCTTCCGTTTGCACGCGCTTGATGCCGATCTCGCTGAGCTTTTCCTCCAGGTGCAGCGCCATGGCGCTGATCTGGCGGTCGGCGAGGCCGGTGGCGATCACCATGCGGTCGGTGAAAGCGGCGCGGCCGGCGAGATCCAGCGTCACCACCTCCTCCGCCTTGTCGCTTTCCAGGCTTTCGACGATGACGGCCTGCATGCGGTCCAGCCGGTCGCGCTGGTCCGCGGCCGGCGCCGGGGCGGCCTTCGGCTTGCGCACGCGCGGCCCGGCGGCGGCGGCCTTCTTGCGCGGGGTGCCGG
>CAXTUO010000593.1:0-3188 GCA_964247175.1 uncultured Acetobacteraceae bacterium
GTTCTCCGCTGCACGGCTCGCCGCGCTGCACGAGGAGGGCCGCCCGGTGTTCGTGAACATGACCGCCGCCTGGTGCGTGACCTGCCTGGTGAACGAGCGCGTGGCCCTGTCTCCGCCCCCGGTCCGCCGCGCCTTTGCCGACCACCATGTGGCCTACCTCAAGGGCGACTGGACCCGCGGGGACCCGGAGATCACCGCGTTCCTGCGCGGGCACGCCCGGGACGGGGTGCCGCTGTATGTGCTTTATCCGCCGGGGCCGGCCGTGCCTTCGGTGCTGCCGCAGATCCTGACGGAAGGCGTGATGCTGGACCAGCTTGGCCGGCTCGGCGGCTGAGCCGGAATCTCTTTCCGGCCCCGCCTTAAAATTGCCACGCAGGCCACTTAATTTGTGGATCGTTGGGGCAGCAAGCCCCGTCCCGAACTTCAGGTGCCATCATGACCCGCATCGGTCGCATCCTTACGGCGCTTCCCATCGTCGCCACCATGGCGCTCGCGCCCGCCGTGGCGAACGCCCAGTATTATCACCGCGGCTATGGCTATGGCTATGGCCACCGCGGCTTCGGCGTCGGCCCGCTTATCGGCGGCGCCGTGCTGGGCCTTGGCCTCGGCGCCGTGATCGCGAGCGCTCCTCGCTATTACGCACCGCCCCCGGTGGTTTATGCGCCGCCGCCCGTATACTACCCGGCCCCGGTTTATGCCGCGCCGGCTTATCCGGCGCCGGGCTACTACGCGCCGGGCTATTACCCTCGCTGACCCGAACGGCCGGATCTCCTGATCCGGCCGTTGCTTTTCAGGCGACGCGCACCCGCACGTCGCCGACACCTTCCACCATGCCCTCCAGAAGGTCTCCGCGCCCTACCGCGGCAACCCCTTCCGGCGTTCCCGTGAAGATCAGGTCGCCGGCCTCAAGCCGGACCAGCTTCGACAGGTAGGCGATGGTTTCCGGAATGCTCCAGATCAGCTTTCCGACATCGCTGGACTGGCGGACCACGCCGTTTACCTTCAACTCGATGCGGCCCGGCGTCACGCCCTCGGCGGCCACCATGTCGCCGATGGGCGCGGAATGGTCGAAGCCCTTCGCCATGTCCCAGGGACGGCGGGCCTTCTTCGCCGTGTCCTGCACGTCGCGCCGGGTCATGTCGAGGCCGGCGGCAAAGCCCCAAACGTGGCGCATCGCCTCGGCTTCCGCGATGTCCGCGCCGCCCGATTTCAGCGCCACGACAAGCTCCATTTCATGATGCAGGTCCGCGGTCATGGAGGGATACGGCATGTCCGCGCCGCCGGTCAGCAGGGCGTCGGCAGGCTTGGTGAAGAAGAACGGCGGCTCGCGGTCCGGATCATGGCCCATCTCCCGCGCGTGCTCCGCGTAGTTGCGGCCTACGCAGTAGATGCGGCGTACCGGAAAGCTGCCGCCGCCTGCGACGGGCACGGCGGCCTGGACCGGCGGGGGAATGACGTAATCGGGCATGGCTGGGGTCCTGGCGTTGCGACGGCGCAGCCTAGCCGCCCCGGCCGGCATTAAAAAGGGTCGCCAACCCCGCACGCTTCCGGTATCGCCAGGCTCATCAAGGGAACGTCGCATGGTCGTCACCGGCTCAAAGTCGCTTTACATCCAGGTGCTGGTCGCCGTGGCGGCCGGCGTCGCGCTGGGGCATCTCTATCCCCAGATCGCGGTGCAAATGCAGCCGTTGGGCGACGCCTTCGTCCGGCTGGTCCGGATGCTGATCGCGCCCATCATCTTCCTGACCGTCGTGGTCGGCATCGCCAAGCTGACCAACACCGCGGGCGTCGGGCGCATCGGCCTCAAGGCGATCCTCTACTTCGAGGTGCTGACAACGGTTGCCATGGTGATCGGCTTGGTGGTCGGGCACTTCGTCGCGCCGGGTGCCGGCGTGAACGCCGATCCCAAGAGCCTCAGCGCCGGCTCGGTCGCGCGCTACATCGACCCCAAGGCCAGCCCGACCACCACCGAGTTCCTGATCAACATCATCCCGGACCAGATCTTCAACGCTTTTGCCAAGGGCGATATCCTGCCCGTGCTGTTCTTCGCCGTGCTGTTCGGCGTGGCGCTCGCCAAGGTGGGGGAGCGCGCATCCGGCCTGGTCCATGGCCTGGACCAGGCCAACGCGGCGTTTTTCGGCATGGTGTCGCTGATCATGCGCGTGGCGCCGCTTGGGGCGTTCGGCGCCATGGCGTTCGCCATCGGCCGCTACGGCATCGGCACGCTCGGCAACCTCGTGTTCCTGATGCTCGCCTTCTACGCGACCTGCGTGCTGTTCGTGTTCGTCGTGCTGACGGCCGTGATGGCGTATTGCCGCCTCAGCCTGTTCCAGCTGCTGCGCTACCTGAAGGAGGAGTTCTTCATCGTCCTCGGCACCTCCTCTTCCGAGGCCGCGCTGCCGACCTTGATGGAGAAGCTGGAGACCCTCGGCTGCTCCCGCCCGTTGGTGGGCCTCGTCGTGCCGCTCGGCTATGCCTTCAACCTTGATGGCACCAGCATCTACTTCACCATGGCCATCGCCTACATCTCGCAGGCGCTCAACATCCCGCTCAGCCTGCAGGAGTGGGCCGGCATCCTGCTGATCCTGTTGCTGACCTCCAAGGGCGCCGCGGCGGTGACGGGCGGCGGCTTCATCACGCTGGCGGCGACGCTCGGGACGCTCGCCGGCAAGATCCCGGTGGAGTCCATCGCGCTGGTGTTCCCCATCGACCGCTTCATGTCGGAAGCGCGGGCCATCACCAACCTGTTCGGCAACGCCGTCGCCACCATCTTCGTCGCCCGGTGGGAAGGCCAGCTCGACCATGCCCGCGCCCGCGCCGTGCTGGCCCGGCACACTGCGCCGGAAGTGCTCAGCCGGGTCTAGCGCCCTGCGCCGTGAGTGCGACCGGCAGCCGGACCTTGTGCCGGCCCGGCGGCGCGTGTCAAACCGCGACATGGCCCCCATTCTCGCCATCCACGGCGGCGCCGGCACGGTGCCGCCCGGCAGCATGACCCCGGACACCGAGCGCGCCCACCGTGCCGGGCTGCATTGCGCCTTGATGGCCGGGCACGCGGTGCTCGCGGCGGGTGGCCCGGCGGTGGAAGCCGTGACCGCCGCCGTGGCCGCGCTGGAGGATGATCCCCTGTTCAACGCCGGCCGCGGCGCGGTGCTGACCCGCGATGGGCGGCACGAGATGGACGCGGCGGT
>CAXTUO010000594.1:0-3185 GCA_964247175.1 uncultured Acetobacteraceae bacterium
CGCGGCTGGGCACCACGACGAGCGCGGCGCGCGCCATGGCGGCCAGCACCTCCCCATGCGGACGGTGCCCGGCTATCGCCACCCCGGCCGCCGCCGCGGCACGCGCCAAGGCAGCGGAATACGCGTCGTCCGCGCCGTCCGGCCGCAGCCGGCGCGCGCCGATCACCTCCGCCCGCCAGCCCGGCAGTCCCGGCAGCGCGCGGGCGCAGGCTGCAACGAATCGGTCCGCGCCCTTTTCCGGCACCAAACGCCCGGCGAACACGATCACCCGGTCGCGGCGGTCCGGCGGCACGGGCGGCGGCAGCGCGGAAAGGTCGATGCAGTTCGGCTGGACCACCGGCGGCGGGCGCCAATCCGCCAAGCCTTCCGTCAAGCGCCCGCTGACATACGGGGACACCGCCACGACCCGCGCCAGGCGGAGCAGCCGGCGGCGCCCGGCGGCACCGGCCATGCCGCGCATCGCCTGCGGGTCGTTGTGCAGCACCAGGACGGTCGGCACGCCGGGGAAGCGCCGGGCGAGGCGCAGTGCGATCATCGGCCGGTTGTGCACCTCGATCAGGCTCGGGCGCAGTTGCCGCAGGCGGCGCGCAACACCCCAAACGTAGCGCGTGGTGCGGCTGGCGGGCAGCCATGCCGGGGGATGAACGGCCTCGAAGCAGGGGGCGGCAAAGGGCTGGTGCCGGAGCGCCGCGCCGATCACCACGGTGCGGAACCCCGACGGCCGCCCGGCGCCGAGCCGCTGCGCCATCAAGCCGATGGCCCCCACCGACTCAGGGCTGAACCCCTCGTTCGGCGGCAGCACCACGGCGACCAGCCGGGCATCCGCCGGATTCTCATGGAGGCAGCCAAGGCCCATGGCGGCCTAGGCGCGCGGGGCCAGCTTGGGCCGGGGCAGCGGCCCCTCGTCCCGCAGGCCGTGCCAGGACAGCACCGTTTCGGCCAGGAACGCCGTCAGCGCGCCGATGGTGCACGCGACCGCCACGCCGAACGTGAGGAACAGCGCCCAGGCCACGCCCGCGTTGCGCAGCGCGCCCACGAACAGGGTCAAGGTGGCGATCGCGGTCGCGCCGCCGCCGGCCGCGCCCAGCGCCACGGCGACATCGAGCGCCAAGGTCCGACGCCGCAGCCGATGCAGGTGGCCCCGCAAGGTGTCGGCGTCCGGAGTGCCGGGCTGGGCGCGCAGCAGCTCCTCCGCGTGCTCCATGTGGTCGGTGACGCGGGCCAGGCGGGTGGTGAACACGTTGAGCAGGGTGCCGCCCCCGGACAACAGGAACACCGGCGTCAGCGCAACCTGGATGACGTGGGCGACGTTTTCCAGGGGCACGCCCATGGCAAGGTCGGGCATGGCGTCAGGACGGCTCACGGACAGGCATGGCCCGCACCATGCCCCAGGCGGGCCGCCGGGGCTAGCCGGTCGCCGCCGCCCTGCATGGCTTGCAGAACCCGGCCGTGGTCCTTGATGCACGACCAAAGGAAGTTCGCCCATGCAGCCTGTCACCGCCGACGCCAAACGCTACGACCCCACGACCATGTTCTTCCACTGGGCCACCGCCGTGCTGGTCGTGTGCCAATGGCTCGGCGCGCAGACCATCGACTGGTTCCCGCGCGGCCCGCTGCGGGTGGACGCGCGTTCGGTGCACATCACCGCCGGCCTGGTGCTGACGGCCTTGCTGGCGGCGCGGCTGCTGTGGCGCGTGACGCGCGGGCGCCGCTTGCCGCTGGCGGACCATGGCGCGCTCAACCTGGTCGCCAAGGCAACGCATTGGGGGCTTTATGCCCTGCTGGGGGCCATGGTGCTGGTTGGCATGTTCTTGGTTTGGACCCGGGGCGACAGCATCTTCAACCTGTTCAGCATCCCGGCCTATGACCCCGGCCACCCCGAGCTTCGGCATCAGGTGCAGGGGGTGCATGCGACCATTGGCTGGATCATCCTGGCGCTCGCCGGGCTGCACGCCGCGGCGGCGCTGGTGCACCGCTACCTTTGGCACGACGGCGTGCTCGCCCGCATGCTGCCCCACGGATAGCAGCCAAGGCCGGGGGGTCGTGGCTGGAGGCCTGCGCCGTGTTGCCGCAGACGATCCTTGCCGCCGCCAATACTTCATCGCTGCATGAGGCGGGCCAGCACGTAGCCGAACCCCACTGCGATGAGCAGCGTCGCCATCGGACGCGCCGCCATGAAGGCGTCCAGTTCAGCACCCATGGTGGACCCGCCTCCACGGGCCGCCGCTCCGGCGGGGGCGAAGCTGTCCCGCACCTGTCCGGCACCTTGGCTGCTCGCGCCCTTGATGCGATTTCCGTCCGGTGCGTCGCCCCCGCTTCTCAGGAGGCGGGCTGGCGGCGGCTCATCCGCATCCGGATGATGCACAGGCTCGTGAACGGGATGCGCCTCGAACCCCTCGTTGGCGAGGTGAACCACCACCCGGTGCTCCTCGGGATCGCCGGTCACCAGGACCTCGCCGCGCCCGGGATCGACGACGACGCCCTGCACGTCGGCCACGAGGCCCAGGGACCGCTTGAGGGCCGCCACACGGGTTTCGTCATCCAGGCCAGAAATCTTCAGCCGCAGGGTCCGGGACATTGGCTTTCCTCCATCGCACCACGCCCTGGACGCGCCGGGGATGAGGAAGTTGTGCGACCCGGCACGATTCCGGGCCATCGGACGGGCCGCCGCAAGCGGCTTTTCCGCTAACCCTGCCCTCCCACGTCGATCCGCTCCCCGGCCGCGTGCCCGGCGTCGAAGGCCTTGGCGTTCACCGGGGGCACCGCCGGGTTGCGGGACCGGAAGCGCAGGCCGAGCGTTTCCATCGCCGCATCGACGACCCCGGCCTTTGCCAGCACCAGGTCGCGTCCGGACGGCGGGCGCAGCACCGCTTCCCGTTCCGCCCGCATCGCCGCGAGCTTCGCCTGGATGCCTTCCGACAAGCCGAGCACGAAAGAGGTGTGCAGCGCCCGCCGCCGCCCGCCGCGGCCCCGGCGGTATTCCGGACCGTTGCGGAACCGGTTGGCCTCCGTCTCAAACGCGCCGGCGATCAGCGGCATGAGGGTCGCCGCCGCCTGCACGTCCGCGGGCAGGCCGAAGAACACCTGGGCCAGCCGGCCCTCGGCGTCGGTTTCGAACCAGAAGCGGCAGTCGAAGAACGCCGCCACCGCCGGGGCGCACTCGTCGAGCGGCCCGATGCGGCTCC
>CAXTUO010000595.1:0-3184 GCA_964247175.1 uncultured Acetobacteraceae bacterium
GCGCTGCCCCCGCCGCCCGGCGCCTTGCCGGTCGGCGCGAACGAGGCGCGGGCCCGGCTCGCGCGCATGTTGGGCGCCCATGCCGAGCAGCGGCCGGGCCAAGCCGACTATGCCAGCGCCGCCGCGGGCGCCTTCGCGCCGCGGGAGGTGGAGGGCGACCCGCACGTCGTGCTGGCGGAGGCCGGCACCGGGACCGGCAAGACGCTCGGCTACATCGCGCCGGCCAGCCTGTGGGCCGAGCGCAACGGCGGCACGGTCTGGATCAGCACGTTCACCCGCCATCTGCAGCGGCAGATCGACGCCGAGCTGGCCCGGCTGTTCCCCGACCCCGCCGAGCGCCGCCGCCGCGTGGTGATCCGCAAGGGGCGGGAGAACTACCTGTGCCTCCTGAACATGGAGGAGCACGTGGGCGCGGCCATGGGGGGCGCCGGGGCGGTGGCGATGGGCTTGGTGGCGCGGTGGGCCTCCGCGACCGCGGACGGCGACATCGCCGGCGGCGACCTGCCGGGCTGGTTCCCCGAGCTGTTCGGCACGGCGCTGATCCCCGCCATCGCCGACCGCCGCGGCGAGTGCATCCACGGCGCCTGCCCGCATTACCGTACCTGCTTTGTCGAGCACGCCATCCGCCGCGCTCGCGGCGCCGAGCTGGTGGTCGCCAACCATGCGCTGGTGATGGCGCAGGCGGCCTGGGGCGGCCTCGATGACGACGCGGTGCCGAGCCGCTACGTGTTCGACGAGGGGCACCACCTGTTCGACGCGGCCGACAGCGCGTTCTCCGCCGAGCTGTCGGGGCTGGAAGGCGCGGAGCTTCGCCGCTGGCTGCTGGGTGCGGAGGGCGGCCGGTCGCGCGCCCGCGGACTGCGGCGGCGGTTGGACGACCTGGTGGCCGGCCGGCCTGAGCTTGAAGCGCCGCTTGACGCCGCGCTGCAGGCGGCGCGCGCGTTGCCGGCCCTGGGCTGGTTGGGCCGCCTGGCCGGTGACGAGGAGCCGGGCAACCCGTCGGAAGCGTTCCTGCGCCTGGCCCGCGGCCAGGTGCTGGCCCGGCTCACCGGGGACGCCGAGGCGGGCGGGCGCGGCAGCCTGGAATGCGAGCTTTACCCGGTCGCCCCCGGCCTGGCCGATGCGGCGACGTTGCTGGCCCGCGCGCTGGGCCGCATCGCCGAGCCGCTCAAGGCTTTGCTGCAACGCCTGGGCCAGAAGCTTGACGATGAGGCGGAGGAGCTTGAAACCGCCCAGCGCAACCGGATCGAGGCGGCGCGGCGCTCGATCAAGCGCCGGGCGCTCGACCGGCTAGCGGCATGGGGGGCCATGCTGGGCGCCGTGAGCGCGGCGCCGCCGGAGGCGGGCGAGCGGCCGCAGCACGTGCACACCCTGCACCTGGACCGGCGGGACGGCGCGGACCGTGACGTGGGGCTGCACCGGCATTGGCTCGACCCCACGGTGCCGTTCGCGCATGTCCTGGCGGCGCCGGCGCACGGCTTGCTGATCACCTCCGCCACGCTGCGGGACGGGGGAGACGGCGAGGGTGGTGGCGAGGCGGGCTGGCCCGCGGCGGAGGCGCGGGTGGGCGCCGGGCACCTGCCTTCCCCGCCCGTGCGCGTTTCGGTCGCAAGCCCGTTCGACTACGCCGCGCAGACCCGGGCCTTGGTCGTGACCGACGTGGCCCCCGGCGACCCCGACGCGCTCGCCGCCGCGTTTCGCGCGCTGTTCCTGGCGTCCGGCGGCGGGGCCTTGGGGCTGTTCACCGCCATCCAGCGGCTACGGGCCGTGCACAGCCGCATCGCGCCGGAGCTTGAAACGGCGGGCATCCCGCTGCTGGCGCAGCACGTGGACGCGATGGACAACGCGACGCTCGTGGACGTGTTCCGGACCGAGCTTGATAGCTGCCTGCTCGGCACCGACGCGATGCGGGACGGCGTTGACGTGCCGGGCCGCGCGCTGCGGCTGGTGGTGTTCGAGCGGGTGCCCTGGCCCCGCCCGGACATCCTGCATCGCGAGCGCCGGGCCCACCTTTCGGACGGCGATCCCAAGGGGTATGACGACAGCAAGGCCCGGCTGCGGCTGCGGCAAGCGTTCGGCCGGCTGGTGCGGTCTGCGACCGACCGGGGCGTGTTCGTGCTGCTGGACCGCCGCGCCCCGTCCCGCCTGCTCACCGCGTTCCCGTCCGGCGTGGAGGTGCGCCGCGTGGGCCTGGCCGAGGCGGTGACGCAGACACGCGCGTTCCTGGAGACAGCCATCACGCAGCCGTAGTTTTGCGCTGCAAACAGGCTGGGATACACTGGGCGCATACAACAGGGAACAAGACATGCTCGTCCGAACCGGACTGGACGCCCAGGAAGCGCTGGTCTGCACCATGGTGCTCGTCGCCGCCGCGGACGGCGCGATCACCGACCGGGAGATCGGCGTGATGGCAGGCCTGGTGCAGACCCTGCCGGCGTTCGAGGACTTCAGCACCGAACACCTGGAATTCGCCTCCGATGCAGCCGTGGCTTTGCTGGAGGAAGACGAGGGGTTGACCCATGCCGGCACGATGATCAGGGCCGCGCTGGAGCCGCGCCTGCGGGAAACCGCCTATGCCCTGGCGTGCGAGGTGGTCGCCGCCAACCGCGCCGCGAACCAGGCGGTGCTCCGCATGCTGGAGCTTGTGAAGGGCGAGCTGCGGCTGGAGCCGCTGGCGGCGGCGGCGATCGAGCGCGGGGTCAGGGCCAGGCACCAAACGATTGAACGGACGGACTGACGCCGGTGCCGCCCTGCATTGGGTGCCGAGCTCGGCCGCTTCGCGGGTTGGCGGGCGGCTCCGCGATGGCGGGAACAGGACAAGCCTTGACGCGTTGTCGGCAAAACCATG
Organism: uncultured Acetobacteraceae bacterium; assembly: GCA_964247175.1. Classification (GTDB taxonomy): domain Bacteria; phylum Pseudomonadota; class Alphaproteobacteria; order Acetobacterales; family Acetobacteraceae; genus CAHJXG01. The sequence goes on from CAXTUO010000595.1 coordinate 2,849, forward strand.
GAGCGGCTGCATGAGCGAGAGCGGTGCGAAGGCAGGACCTGGACACGAGGAAGCGGTCCATGAGGTCCAAGGAGTGTTCCCGGATGACGCCACGATGCAGGGCGCGTTGTCGCAACTGACCCTGGCAGGGTATGACCGGGCCGATTTCAGCCTGCCGGAAGAGCAGGACACGAACGAATCCGCAACGCCGAATGAGAGTGCGGAGGCGGCCACCGACGACGCGGACAAGCGACAGTTGCGGACGATGGGCACGAGCATGGCGGGCTATGCCGGCGCCGTGGCGGCGGCCGGCGCCGACGGGGTGGCGATCCAGGACCAGCGGCTGATCGCCACGAG
>CAXTUO010000596.1:0-3179 GCA_964247175.1 uncultured Acetobacteraceae bacterium
GCCGCCTCACGCGCACGCCAAACACTCCAGATCGACAGGGGAGATGAGCAGCTACCAGGGCGCAGCAGATCGACAACACGCTGTACGACGCCTTCGGCCAGCGGTCGGTCTCAACGATCTACAACGCGCTGAACCAATACCATGTCGTCATGGAGGTCGCGCCCCGGTACTGGCAGGACCCGGACATCCTGAACCAGATCTGGGTCAGCACGGCCGGCGGATCGCCGAGCGGCACCGCCACCAGCAACGCCCCGGCCGGGACCGTCGCCGGCAGCACCGTGGGGCGGTGTCGGCCAACGGGCGCAACAACTCGCAGCGCAACGCGGCGCAGAACGCCATCACGGCGAGCGGCAGCAGCAGCGCCTCCGCCGGGGCGGCGGTCAGCACGGGCGCGGAAACCATGGTGCCGCTGTCGGTGGTGGCGCGGTTCGGCCAGGGCAAGACGGCGCTGTCGGTCAACCACCAGAGCCAGTTCGTCGCGGCCACCATCTCGTTCAACCTGGCGCCGGGCCGCTCGCTTTCGGACGCCTCCGCCGCCATTGCCCGGGCGATGGCGGCGCTGCACGTGCCGGCGGGCGTCGTCGGATCCTTCGCCGGCACCGCGCAGGTGTTCCAGCAGTCGCTGAACAGCGAGGCCGTGCTGGTCGCGGGGGCGCTGCTGGCGGTGTACATCGTGCTGGGGGTGCTGTACGAGAGCTTCGTGCACCCCGTCACCATCCTGTCCACCCTGCCGTCCGCCGGGATCGGCGCGGTGCTGGCGCTGATGCTGTCAACACCGAGTTCTCGCTCATCGCCGTGATCGGGGTCATCCTGCTGATCGGCATCGTCAAAAAGAACGCCATCCTGATGATCGACTTCGCGATCCATGCCGAGCGGGAGGAAGGGGCGTCCAGCCGGGATGCCATCTTCCAGGCGTGCCGGATGCGGTTCCGCCCCATCACCATGACCGCCGCGGCGGCGCTGCTGGGCGCGCTGTCGCTGGCGCTGGCCTACGGCAACGGGGCGGAGCTGCGGCGTCCGCTGGGCATCGCCATCGTCGGTGGGCTGATCGTGAGCCAGGTGCTGACGCTTTACACCACCCCGGCAGTTTACCTGCTGCTGGACCGGCTGCGGCCGAGCCGCGGCGGCGCCCTTGCGCCGAGGGCTGCGGAATGAGGGCTGCCCTGCTAAGCATCATTCTGCGGAGCGTGCCCACGCGCAGCCGGAAGAATGATGCGTCTTCAACGACTCCTAGGCAGGCATTCTCGCGGAAACCCGCAGGGTTTGCCGCTGGGGCGCAAGCTACGAATGCCTGCTTAGGCGGCCTCCTGCTCGCCGCCTGCACCGTCGGACCCGACTACCGCCGCCCGGAGGCCGTGGGGGTGACGGGCGGGTTCAAGGAAGCGCCGCCGGGCTGGACGGTCGCGCAGCCGCAAGACGCGGCGCACAAGGGCGCATGGTGGGAAATCTACCACGATCCCGTGCTCAACCGCCTGGAGTAGCGGGTCGGGGTGTCGAACCAGACCGTCAAGCAGTTCGAAGCGCAGTACCGGGAAGCGCAGGCAACGGTCGCCGTCGCGCGCTCGGCGTTGTTTCCCACGGTGGGGCTGTCGGTGGGGACACCCGGTCCCCGCGCGGCAGCGCCTCGTCCCTGCTGGGCAGCACGGCGGGCAGCGTGGAGGCGAACCCGCTGGCCGGCGCCGGCGCCAGGCAGGCCGCCACCGGCGGCGCGGCCGCGACCACAAGCACAGGCGGCACGACGGGCATAGGCGGCACGACAGGCACGGGAGGCGGCGTCGGCTTCGGCAGCGGCGGCGGCCGGACCCTCACGACCTACTCGCTGCAGGGCACGGTCGATTGGGACCTGGACGTGTGGGGCCGCATCCGCCGCCAGGTCGAGAGCGACGTGGCCGCGGCGCAGGTCAGCGCCGCCGACCTGGCCAACGCCACCTTGTCCGCCCAGGCGCTCTTGGCCACAGACTATTTTGAGATGCGGAGCCAGGACGCGCTGGACAAGCTGCTGACCGACACGGTCGCGGCCTATGCCGACGCGCTGCGGATCACCCGGAACCAGTATCAGGCGGGCACCGCCGATCCCTCCGCCTACTCGGCCGCGCAAACCCAGCTTGACACCGCCAAGGCGCTGCTGGCGAACGTCGGCGTGCTGCGGTCGCAGTACGAGCACGCCATCGCAGTGCTGACCGGCGTGTCCCCGTCCGAGCTGACGCTGGCGCCGGGGGCGCTGATGGCCGACGTGCCGGTGGTGCCGGGCACGCTGCCGGCTGGCCTGCTGCGACGGCGGCCCGACGTGGCGGCGGCCGAGCGGGCGATGCAGCAGCAGAATGCGTTGATCGGCGTGCAGGTGGCGGCATACTACCCGGACATCAGCCTGTCGGCGTTGTACGGCTATTCCGGCAACCCGCTGGGGTCGTTGATCCAAACCGCCAACCGGGTGTGGTCCCTGGGCGCGCAGGCGACGCAGGTGCTGTTCGAGGGCGGGCTGCGCGGCGTGGAGGTCGCGTTCGCCCGCGCGGCCTACGACGCCAGCGTTGCCAGCTATCGCCAGACCGTGCTGACGGCGTTCCAGCAGGTGGAAGACGAGCTGTCGGCCCTGCGCATCCTGGAGCAGCAGGCGAAGGCCAATGCCACCGCGGTGCAATCGGCGCAACGCTCGGTGCAGATCGCGTTGAACACCTACCGGGCCGGGACGCAGGCGTACACCAACGTCATCACGCAGCAGACGGCGCTGCTCAACAACCAGGAAACCGCGCTGACCGTCCAGGAACAGCGGCTGGTGGCCAGCGTGGCGCTGGTGCAAGCCTTGGGTGGCGGCTTCACCGCGGACGACCTTCCGGCACGCTCCTCGCTGACGAAGGAATTGCCGTTTCTTAAATACTAAACCGCGTCGGCTTTTGTTGGGTTCCGGTGAACACTGCGGCAGCGGCAGCAGGGTGACGTTGTTGGGCGCCTGCAGCGCCGCCTTTCCATGCCAGCCGGCTTGGTCGAGCATGAGCACGGCATGCACGCCCGCGAAGGTTTCGGCAAAGCGCGCCAGGAACAGGTCCTGCGCAAACCAGCCGCAAACGCTGCACGTTTCGGAGCGCTTTGCGATTTCGCAATGGTTGCCGCTCTCGCCTCGGGCAGCACCAGGGCGAACGCGTCGTCGTGGCCGGGCCAGCGAAATGCCGCAGGCATTTGCG
>CAXTUO010000597.1:0-3168 GCA_964247175.1 uncultured Acetobacteraceae bacterium
AGGGACCTAGCGGTAAGGCGCGTCAAGCTCAAGCCGCTTGGACAGCTCGCTTTCCCAACGGTCGCCGTTCGAAAGCAGGCGCTCCTTGTTGTAAAGCAACTCCTCCCGCGTCTCGACGGCAAACTCGAAGTTCGGGCCTTCCACGATGGCGTCCACCGGGCAGCTTTCCTCGCACAGGCCGCAGTAGATGCATTTCGTCATGTCGATGTCATAGCGCGTGGTGCGGCGGCTGCCGTCGTCGCGCGGCTCGGCCTCGATGGTGATGGCGAGCGCCGGGCACACGGCCTCGCACAGCTTGCAAGCGATGCAGCGTTCCTCGCCGTTAGGGTATCGGCGCAGCGCGTGCTCGCCTTTGAACCGCGGCGAGATCGGCCCCTTCTCATAGGGGTAGTTGATGGTCGCTTTCTGCCGGAAAAAGTGTTTCAGCGTCAGCGACATGCCGGAAAGCAGCTCGCCGAGCAGGAAGCTGCGTGCGGTGCGGTCGAGGAAGGCCATGGTCGGTTCCTAATCTGCCCGGCGGCATAGGCTCCGCCAGACGGGAGAGCAAGGGTCAGGCAAATACCGTCAAGCCGGGGGCGTGCCGGGCAGCCAGCCCATGGCCAGCAGCACGCCCGCGGTCAGGATCAGCCAGCCGAGCGACAAGGGCAGGAACACCTTCCAGCCGAGCCGCATCAACTGGTCGTAGCGGAAGCGCGGAAACGTCGCCCGCACCCAGACGAACATAAACAGCACGAGGCAGATCTTGGCGATGAACCAGATCGGGCCGGGCACCCAGGTGAAGGGGGGAAACGGGATCGGGCTGAGCCAGCCGCCGAGGAACAGGATCGACGTCATCGCCGACATCAGGATCATGTTGGCGTACTCGCCGAGGAAGAACAGCCCGAAGGTCATCGCCCCGTACTCGACGTGGAAGCCGCCCACGATCTCGCTTTCCCCTTCCGGCAGGTCGAACGGCGCGCGGTTGGTTTCGGCCAGGATCGAGATGAAGAACACGATGAACATGGGGAACAGCGGGATGAAGAACCACACATGCTCCTGGGCGTGGACGATCTGCGTCAGGTTCAGGCTGCCGGCGCAGAGCAGCACGGTGACGATGACGAAGCCCATGCTGACCTCGTAGCTCACCATCTGCGCCGCCGAGCGCATTGCGCCGAGGAACGCATACTTCGAGTTGCTGGCCCAGCCGGCGATGACGATGCCGTACACGCCGAGGCTGCTGATGGCGAACAGGTACAGGATGCCGACGTTGATGTCCGCGACCGCCCAGCCGTCGTTCACCGGGATCACGGCCCAGGCGATCATCGCCAGCGTCATGGTCAGCAGCGGTGCGATGACGAACAGGATGCGGTTCGCCCCCGTGGGGATGATCGTCTCCTTGGTCAGCATCTTCACCGCGTCGGCGAAGGGTTGCCACAGGCCGAACGGCCCCACCACGTTGGGGCCTTTGCGCGCCTGCATCGCCGCCAACACCTTGCGCTCGGCCAGGGTGAGGTAGGCGACGCTCATCAGCACCGGCACCAGCATCGCCAGCGTCTGCACGACGGTGAGCAGCAGGGTGCCGAAAGGCGTGGCGATGAACGCGCTCACCCCCGTTACTCCGCCGCCTGGAGCATCGGCGTCACGTAGGTGCGGGTGCACTCGGCCATGGTGGCGCTGGCGCGGTTGATGGCGTTGGTCTGGTAATAGTTGACGACGGCTGGTAGCAGCGGCTCGCGTCCGATGGCCGCCGGGTCGCCGGACGGCCCGGCCTGGTCCGTGCAGCCGCGCCGCGGCAACTCCTGCAACGTTTTGAACACCAGGTTCACCGCAGCCAGGCGGTCCCGCACGTCCTGGATGCTGTCATACGGCAGCGGCTTGCCCAGCACGGCGCTGAACGCGCGCAGGATGGCCCAATCCTCCCGCGCCTCGCCGGGCGGCTGCGTGGCGACGTAGCCGCGCTGCACCCGGCCCTCCGTGTTCACGTAGGTGCCGCCCTTTTCCGTGTAGGCGGCGCCGGGCAGGATCACGTCGGCACGGGCGGCGCCGCGGTCGCCGTGGTGGCCCTGGTACACGACGAACGTGTCAGCGCCGATGGCGGCGGTGTCGAACTCGTCCGCGCCAAGCAGCCACAGCAGGTCCACGCCGCCGCCCAGCATCGCGGGCAGCGCCTTGCCGCCCGGCCCCGGCAGGAAGCCGAGGTCGAGAGCCCCCACCCGCGCCGCAGCCGTGTGCAGCACGTTGAAACCGTGCCACTCAGGGGACAAAGCGCCGACCGAGGCGGCGAGCGCCCAGGCCGCGGCCAGCACCGCCGCGCCGTCCGGACGGCGCAGCGCGCCCTGCCCGACGATGACCATCGGCCGCTTGGCCCCGCGCAGCACCTCAGCCGCACCCTCGATGGCAGCCACGTCGTCGCCGAGGTGCCGCGCCGCGTAGGTCAGGTCCGCCGGCTGCCCGACATAGGCGACGGGGCAGCCCCCCAGGTTCAGCCGCTTGCGGATGCGGGCGTTCAGCACCGGCGCCTCGCGCCGCGGGTTGCTGCCGATCAGCAGGATGGCATCCGCGTCCTCGATGCCGGCCACCGTCGTGTTGAACGTGTAGAAGTCCCGCCGCCCGCCTTCCAACGCCGCGCCGTCCTGCCGGCAATCCAGGTTCTGCGAGCCGAGCGAGGCCATCAAATCCTTCAGCGCGATCATGCTCTCGGCGTCGCACAGGTCGCCCGCCACCGCGCCGATGCGCTCGCCAGGCAGGTCCTTCAGCCTGGCCGCGATGGCGCCGAACGCCTCCGGCCAGCTCGCCGGGCGCAGCTTGCCGTCCTGGCGCACCCAGGGCTTGTCGAGGCGGCGGCGCTTCAGCCCGTCATGGCTGAACCGCGACTTGTCGCCCAGCCACTCCTCGTTCACGTCCTCATTGGTGCGCGGCAGGATGCGCAGCACCTCGGAGCCGCGGGCGTCCACCCGGATGCTCGCGCCGAGCGCGTCGTGCACATCCACGCTGTCGGTCTTGCGCAGCTCCCAAGGGCGCGCGGTGAAGCTGTAAGGCTTGTTCAGCAGCGCGCCAACCGGGCAAATGTCGATCAAGTTGCCGGACAACTCGCTGGTCAGCGCCTTCTCGATATAGGTGCCCACCTCCATGTTCTCGCCGCGCGAGGTGGCACCCATCTCCGCCACCCCGGCAACCTCGCTGCTGAAC
>CAXTUO010000598.1:0-3168 GCA_964247175.1 uncultured Acetobacteraceae bacterium
GTCCAGCACGGCGCCGACCGCGGCGCTGGTGGGCAGGACCGTGATGACCAGGTCGCTGGCCTCCGCGAGTGCCCGCAGGCTGTCCGCCGCCGTGCCGCCCACCTGCTGCACGAAGGCGTCCACCTGCGCCCGCCGTCCGTCCGCCGCCTGCACCGGGAACCCGGCCGCGACCAAGCGCGCCGCCATCGGCCAGCCCATGTTGCCGATGCCGATGAAGCCGACCGCCGGCCGCGTGTTCTCGCCCAAATCATCCGTCATGGCGTCCCCCGGCCCTGGTTGCCCGGTGGACGCTAGGGCATTGTCCGGCATTATGGGAGACTGTGCCGAGGGAGCACGCGGCGGCATGACCGAAACACCCACCTATGAGATCCTGGCGCTGCGCTACGCCACGCAGGCCGAGCGCCCGGCATCCGCCAACTTCCTGCTGCCGGACGACCACGCCTCGCCCATGCCGATCGACTACTTCGTTTGGGCGATCCGGGGCGGCGGGCGCTGCATCGTGGTGGACACGGGCTTCGGCCCCGAAGCCGCGGCCCGGCGCGGACGCGCCCTGATGCGCAGCCCCGCGGCCGCCCTGGCCGCCGCGGGGATCGACGCCGCGGCGGTCGCGGACGTGGTGCTGACCCACCTGCACTACGACCACGCGGGCTGCCTCGATGCCTTCCCGGCCGCCACGTTCCACTTGCAGGACAAGGAAATGGCCTACGCGACCGGGCGGCCCATGTGCCACCGGGCGCTGCGGGTGCCGGTCGATCTCGACGACGTGCTGAACGCCGTGCGCCACGTCTTCGCTGACCGCGTGCGCTTCCATGACGGCACCGCCGCGCTGGCGCCGGGCGTCACGCTGCATCTGGTGGGCGGGCATTCCGGCGGCTTGCAGGTCGTGCGGGTCTGGACGGCGCGCGGGTGGGTCGTGCTGGCGTCGGACGCCGCGCATTACTGGGCCAACATCCTCACCCGCAACCCGTTCCCCTTGGTGGCCGACGTGCTTGCCATGGCGGAGGGCTGGCGCACCTGCGAAGAGCTGGCGGACGGGCCGGACCACGTGATCCCCGGGCATGACCCGTTGGTGCTGGCCCGCTTCCCCGCCGTGCCGGGCCTGCTGGACACTGTGCGGGTGGACCTGCCGCCGGTTGACCCCGCCCGCTGAATCGCCGAAGGGAGCGCCCATGCCGACACCCTCCATCCGACGCGCCGCCGCGGCGCTGCTCATGGCCGCAGCAGCCGGGGCCACGGCACCCGGCGCGACCGCGCAAACGGCGCTGCCGCCCCGCGACGTGCCGGCACGCAGCCTGCCGGTGCCGGGCGACGTCAGCCCGGAAGCGCAGGCGCTGATCGCCCAGCCGCTCCGGAAGGACTGGGACCACCCGCCGTCCACGCCCGAGGGCTGGCGGGCGCTCGCGCAAAGCGGTGGCGCCGCCGTGGCGCAGAACGTGCCGGGGATGCTGGAACGCCTGCACGTAAGGATGGAATCCACGACCATGGACGGCGTCAAGGTGTTCGTCCTGACGCCGGAAGCCATGCCGCCGGAGCACTTGAGCCGCCTGCTGGTCCACGTGCACGGCGGCTGCTACGTGCTCAATCCCGGGGAGGCGGCGCTGCCGGAGGCGGTGCTCATGGCCGGGTTCGGGCACTACAAGGTGATCGCGGTGGACTACCGGATGCCGCCCGACGCTTACTTCCCGGCGGCGCTGGACGACGCGATGACGGTGTGGAAAGCGGCGCTGAAGCAGGCGGACCCGAAGAACATGGCGATCTTCGGCGCGTCCGCCGGGGGCGCGCTGACGCTGGAGATGGTGCTGCGGGCGAAACATGAAGGGCTGCCGCTGCCGGCGGCCGTCGCGCCCGGCACGCCGATGTCGGACGTGACGGGGGTGGGCGACACGTTCCAGACCAACGCGCTGGTCGATAACGTGCTGGTTTCGCCCGACGGGTTCTGCGACGCCGCCGCCCGGTTCTACGCGCAAGGCCACGACCTCAAGGACCCGATGCTGTCCCCCATTTATGGCGACATGCACGGCTTCCCGCCCACGATCCTGACCACGGGCACGCGCGACCTGCTGCTGAGCAACACCGTGCGGGTGCACCGCAAGCTGCGCGCCGCGGGAGTCGAGGCGGCGCTGCAGGTGTTCGAGGGCCAGTCGCACGCGCACTACATCCGCGACGACCGCACGCCGGAAACCAAGGAAGCGTTCGAGGAGATCGCCGCCTTCTTCGACGCGCATTGGGGGAAGTGACGGCATGGTGGACAGGGATCGGCTGAAGGCGGTCCTGCTGCACGGCGCGCGCCAGTTCCCGCCGGTCGAGCACCTCCTGCAGCGCATATCGAAGAAGCGCCCGCACGACCGCATGGATGCGGCAGTGTGGGAGGACCAGTACACGTCCGGACACTGGGACTTCCTGACCGGCATGACGGAGGCCGCCCGCCATGCCATCGTTGCGGAATGGCGGGAGCGGCTCAAGCCCGGCGGCGCCATTCTGGAGATCGGCTGCGGCACCGGGCTGCTGTGCCGCGCGATGCGCCGGGGCGGCTACGAGCGGTATCTGGGCGTTGATATCTCGCAGACCGCCATCGCCACGGCGGAGGCGGAGCTTGCGGACGCGCAAACCCGGTTCGTCGCGGGCGATGCGGCCGCCATGGCGTTCGACGAAAAGTTCGACATCATCGTCATCAACGAGGCGCTGAACTACTTCGTGGGGCCGGGCGCGTTCCTGCGCCGGCTGCATGGGAGCCTGCGGCCCGGCGGCGTCCTGCTGATCTCCATGGCGGAGTGCAACCTGCGCGACGGGCTGTCCAAGCTCGCGATCTGGCGCGAGATCATGCCGGACCATGCGGTGATCGAGGAGGTCAGCCTGCAACGCGAGGTTTGGCCGATCTGGACCATCAGGGCGCTGCGCCCGGCGGCGTAGGCGTCAGGCCGCCAGCAGCCGGCGCATCGTGTCCGCATAGCGCGCCGCCACGGCGTCCCGCGCGACGTGCCGCCCGTCCACGACCAGCCGGCGCCCGCGCACCCAAACGCCCTCCACGGCGCTCCGCTCGGCCCCGAAGATCCAACCGTCAAGCAGCCGGTCGCCGTGCCGGTGCACGAGGTTGGGATGGTCGGCCCGCAGCGTCACGAAGTCCGCGGCGGCCCCGGCCCGCAGCCCCGCCGGCCCGGCGCCCAAGGC
>CAXTUO010000599.1:0-2452 GCA_964247175.1 uncultured Acetobacteraceae bacterium
CCTTCTCGCGTGTTAGAAGGGCGGCTTGGCGCTGCGCTGGTAAGCCCGCAGGCAAGCGTCGCGCGCGCTCTGCCCGGCCAGTGCGCTGTTCAGGCCGAAAGCTGACGGATCCTCGTCGCGGTCATGATCCTCAACCAGAAGCCCTTGGTAGGCGCAGTTCCGTTGCGCGTCCTGATCAGGCGCGGCATCAGGAGCAGGCGCGGCTCGGTCGGCCCGCGCCGCCCCGGCTCCTGATGCGTGCCGCACCCGCGGCTGGGGCAACTGCGCTGGCGTCGCACGCCTCGCAGCTGCCCGGAGCGGCGCGGCAACCGGCGGCGGGGGCGAAGGTTGCTGGGCGCATGCCGTCAGCAGCACCGCAGCGGCAGACAGCAACATGGCTCTGATGGACATTGCTCCTCCAGGACGCATCTGCATGGCAGGTCGTGTCGCGTGCTGTCCACAAGTGGCCAGCCTGGTGAGTGATGGGACAAACAACCGGCAGAAGGCTGCTTGGCGCCGCGTCGGCCTGTGCAGCCCCTTCCCCAGGTCACATATCTGCTCCGAACGCGATGGCCCTGCTTACCAGAAGACTGAACCAGAGATGAATGTTGCTGCCCAGCCTGGTGCAAGCCCGATGGTGCTGGCCTACGCGGCAACCCAGGCCGCGGCGCCGGGCCACCTCGTGCTGTATCGCGTGGGCGAGTTCTACGAGGTCCTGCACGGGGACGCCGCAACCGTGTCCCGCTTGCTCGGCATCCAGCTGACCCGCCGGCCGCAGAAGAACGCTCCCGACATCCCGATGTGCGGCATGCCCGCAGGGTCGGCGGACGCCGCCGTCGCCCGGCTGCTCGCGGCCGGGCGCAAGGTCGCACTGTCCGAGCAGCCGGCGGAGCCGGGCGGCCAGCGCCCGCTCCGGCTTCTTACGCCCGGCACCTCGGTGAGCGCCGACGTGCTCGCGCCCGGCAAGCCGAACAACCTGGCCGTGGCACACGCTGAGGGCCAGGCTGTCGCCTTCGCCTGGATGGACCTGTCCACCGGCGAGGCCGGGACCAGCATGTCGTCCTTCGACGGGTGCGGCGCGGCCCTGGCGCGGGTCACGCCCGCGGAGGTGCTGGTGTCCAGGTGGCCCGAGGGGTCGGACGCGCTGGCCGTGGCCGTGCGCGGCTCCGGGGTGAGGTTCTCCGACCTGCCCCGGGACGGGCTGACAAAGGCAGAAGCCGAGGCCGTCCTCGCGGAGGCCCACGGTTCCGGCCACCGCGACCTGCTGCGGGGCTTCTCCCCTCCCGAGTTGGCCGCCTACGCCGCCCTCCTGGCCTACGTGCGCACCGTCGTCGGGCGGCTCCCGGCCGGCTTGGCCCCGCCCCGCCGGGCCGGCGCCGGCGACACCATGGAGATCGACGGTCCCGCGCTGCGGGGCCTGGAGGTGCTCACCTCCGCTTCCGGCCGGGACGGGTCTCTGCTGTCCGTCATGGACCGGACCGTGACCGCCCCGGGCGCGAGGCTCCTGATGCGGCAGCTGTCGGCCCCGCTCACCGACCCGCAAACCATCGCGCGGCGGCTTGCGATGGTGCGCCGCTTCGTGGACGAGCCGGGCCTGCGTTCCGACTGCCGCGAGGCGCTCGGCGGCATGCCGGACCTCCTCCGCGCGTGCGGGCGCCTGTCGCTGGGCAAGGCCGGTCCGGGCGACCTGGCCGCGGTCCGCGACGGGCTGGACCGCGCGGCCGCGCTGGCCAGGCGGCTGTCCAGGTCTGACGGCTTGCCCTCGGGGCTGGTGACGGCCGGACGCGACCTGTCCGCCGCGTCGGCGGAAGGCCTGAGCGCGCTTGCTGCCACGCTGCGGCGCGCGCTGGCGCCGAACCCTCCTCCGACCACGAGGGAGCCTGGCTTCATCGCGGACGGGTATTCGAAGCAGCTGGACGCAGCCCGCGCCGACCTGGCCCGGGCGAAGACCGCCGTGGAGGCGTTGCAGGCGCGCTACGCCCAGGAGACGGGCGTCAAGGCGCTCAGGATCAGGACCAACCAGGTGGTCGGCTACCACGTCGAGGTTCCCTCATCGAGCGCGAAGGCGCTCGGGGCCGGGTTCACGCTGCGCCAGGGCCTGGCCTCGTCCACCCGCTTCAGCGCGCCCGAGCTGGACGCGCTCGCGGCGGCGCTGGAGGACGCCTCCAGCCGCGCCAGCGCCGCCGAGCAGGTCGCCTTTGCGGAGCTGTCGGCCGCCGTCCTGGCCCGGCGCGAGGCGCTGACCCGGGTCGCGCACACGGCGGCGGCCCTGGACCTCGTGGCGGGACTGGCCCAGGCCGCAGCCGAGGGGCACTGGACGGAGCCGGAGTTGGCCGGTGACACGGGCCTGGACATCCGGGACGGCCGTCACCCGGTGGCGGAGGCGCTGCTGGAAGCCGAGGGCCGCGCCTTTGTCGCCAACGACTGCCGCATGGGCGGCGCGGACCGGCTGTGGCTGCTGACTGGCCCCAAC
>CAXTUO010000599.1:2462-3168 GCA_964247175.1 uncultured Acetobacteraceae bacterium
GCCTCGGACGACCTCGCGGCCGGGCGGAGCACGTTCATGGTGGAGATGCTGGAAACCGCGGCCATCCTGACCCAGGCGACCAGCCGCTCGCTGGTCATCCTCGACGAGGTGGGGCGGGGCACGTCCACCCATGATGGCCTGGCCATAGCCCAGGCCACGCTCGAGCACCTGCACGACGCCGTGGGCTGCCGGACCCTGTTCGCCACGCACTTCCACGAGCTGGCGGACGCGGCGGAGGCGATGCCGCGCGCCACCTGCATGGCGATGGAGGCCGAAGCGGGGCGGCACGGGGACATCTTCACCTACCGCATCGGCCCGGGCCGGGCGGGACGGTCGCATGGCCTGCGCGTGGCGGCCCTGGCCGGGATGCCCGCTTCCGTGCTGGCCAGGGCCGCTACCCTGCTAGCTGGGTACACGGAGGAAAACAGGAACAGCCTGTGACCCCGATCTGCGAACCATGCTGCCGGACATATGGGCAAAGGCGAAGCATCAACTTGCGATAAGCGCGGATGCTGTTGAAAAAGGGCTCGGTGGGCGCGGGCTGGCGCTCCAGTGCAACGAGTGTTGGTGTCGGCACCCGGGGCTGATTGTTCGCTCCTTTCTCCTCACCCTGCCGCCTCGGTCTCAAGGCTATCGGGCTGTGCGGTGAGGTGGGCCAGCTTGCGGAGGTTCTGGACGGCTGCGGCGAGGTGGAACTCCTCAGCGG
>CAXTUO010000600.1:0-3164 GCA_964247175.1 uncultured Acetobacteraceae bacterium
TGATCAAGCATTTCATCCGCAAGGCGCGTCGGCGGAAGCGGCTCGCCAGCCCGGTGATCATCATCTGCGTGCCGTCCGGCAGCACGTCCGTGGAACGCCGCGCCATCCAGGAAAGCGCCGAAAGCGCCGGCGCCCGCAAGGTCCTGCTGATCGAGGAGCCGATGGCGGCGGCGATCGGCGCCGGGCTTGCGGTCACGGAAGCGTCCGGCAGCCTGATCGTCGATGTCGGCGGCGGCACGACCGAGGTGGCGGTGATCGCGCTGGGCGGCATCGTTTATTCCCGCAGCGTGCGGATGGGCGGGGACAAGATGGACGAGGCGCTCATCAGCTACTTCCGCCGCACCCACAGCCTGCTGATCGGCGAAAGCACGGCCGAACGCGTCAAGATCGACATCGGCGCGGCAACGCAGTCCGAGGACACGGGGGACGGGCCATCACAGGAGGTGAGGGGCCTCGACCTGCTGAACGGGGTGCCGCGGGAGATCACGGTGAACCGGCGCCAGGTGGCCGGAAGCCTGGCCGAGCCGGTCGCGGCCATCATCGAGGCGGTGAAGGTCGCGCTGGAGAACACGCCGCCGGAACTCGCGGCCGACATCATGGACAAGGGAATCGTGCTGACGGGCGGCGGCGCCCTGCTGCACCGCCTGGACCATGCCTTGCGCGAGGCGACCGGCCTTTCGGTGGTGATGGCGGAGCAGCCCTTGAGCTGTGTGGCGCTTGGGACAGGCCGTGCGCTTGAAGAAATGAACCGCTTACGGAATGTCTTGACGTCGATGTACTAAACCGCTCGAATCCGCCCGTGTGGTTTGGAGGCGCAGGCGCGTGATTCGGCCGTCGATTCCCATGCGCGAGTCCCTGGCCCGGCTGACCCTGCCGTTGCTGGTGGCGGCCGGCCTTGCCCTGCTGCTGCTCGGCCGGGCCGATGCGCCGCTGGCTGAGCGGGCGCGCATGGCGCTGGCGGATGCCGTGGCGCCGGTTTTTGGGGCAGTCGAGTTGCCGCTGGCCGCCGCACGCTCCGCCATGGAGGGATTGCGGGACCTGCAATCCCTCCGCGCCGACAATGCCCGGCTGCGGGCGGAGAACGAGCAACTGCTCCGGTGGCAGGCCGCGGCCGTGTCGCTTGATGCCGAGAACGCCATGCTCAAGGAAACGCTGCATTGGGTCCCTGATCCCGCCGCCTCCTACGTGACGGCGCGTGTCGTCGCCGACGCCGGGGGCGTTTACGCCCGCGCGGTGCTGCTGCCCATCGGGCGCAGCCAGGGCGTGGCCAAGGGCCAGGTTGCCTTGGACGGGCAGGGGCTGGTGGGGCGGGTCACTGAGCTGGGCGCGCGCAGCGCCCGCGTGCTGCTGGTGACGGACCTGAACAGCCGCATCCCCGTGACCTTGGAGGGCAGCCGCGGGCATGCCATCCTCATGGGCACCAACGGGCCACGCCCGCGCCTCGCGCATTGGCCGGAAGACACGGCGCCGGTTGAGGGCGAGCACGTCGTGACCTCGGCCGAGGCCAATGCCTTTCCCGCCGGGCTGCCGGTCGGCACCGTGCGCTACAACGCTGGCACGCCGGAGGTGGAGCTCGCGGCACGGCTCGGCCATCTCGATGCGGTTGGGCTGTTCGACTACGGGCAACGGAGCGTGCCGGCCCCGGAAACAGCCACCCGTTTGGCCGAGCGGCGGGGCAAGTAGCCTTGGACCTGCCGCGCACGCCTGGCATCCGGCCGCGGCCGACACTGCGGCGCCGGCTTGACGCCGCGTCCCGCCGGTTCTTCCCGGCCGCCGGCACGGCGGTGCTGCTGCTGCTGGCCGCGGCGCCGCTCGACCTGCCGGGCCAGGCGCAGGCGCAGCCCGCCGTGGCGCTGGCCTGCGTGTTCTTCTGGTCGCTGAACCGGCCGGCAAGCATGACGCCCCCGGCGGTGTTCCTGCTGGGCCTGTTGACCGACCTCTTGGGCCTGACCCCGCCGGGCGTTTCGGTGCTGATCCTGCTGGGCGCGCACGGACTGGCAGCGAGGTGGCGCGGGATGTTGGTTCAGCAGGGGTCTCTGGCGGTCTGGCTCGTGTTCGCCGCCGTGGCGATGGGGGCGGCCGCTTTTGAATGGGCGGTCGTCGGCCTGCTCAGCGTCCGGCTGCTGCCGGCCCGCGACGCCCTGCTGCAGTTCGGGCTGACAGCCGGGTTTTACCCGGCGCTCGCGGCCTTGTTCAGCCAGGCGCAGCGCGGCATGGCCGATCCGGACCGGGCGTGAGATGGCCCGGGCCGGGGGAGAAAAGGAAGGCGGCGTGTTCACCCGGCGCGCGCTGCTGCTGGGCGCCGGACAGCTCGGCGTCTTCGGTGCGCTGGGGGCCAAGCTGTACCGGACCCAGATCGTGGAGGGCGAACGCTACGCCACGCTGTCCGACAGCAACCGCATCAGCGAGCGGCTGATCGCGCCGCCGCGCGGCCGTATCCTTGACCGGTCTGGCGTCCTGCTGGGCGGCAGCCAGGCCAATTGGCGGGCCGTGTTCACCGCCGGGCAGGCCGATGCCGGCGCGGTGCTCGATGCGTTCGCGCAGCTCGTGCCGCTTCCCGACGGCGAGCGTGCCCGCATCGAGCGCGAGCTGCGCGCCCGCCGCCGCTTCGTCCCGGTCACGCTGCGGGAATTCCTGACCTGGGAGGAGATGGCGCGGATCGAGGTGAACGCCCCCGACCTGCCCGGCGTGGCCGTCGATGCCGGGACGACGCGCACCTACCCGAAGGGGCCGGCGCTCGCCCACGTCGTCGGCTACGTGGCGCCCCCGAACGACGAGGACGTGGCGGAGGACCCCGCGCTGGGCTTGCCGGGCCTGCGCATCGGCCGGGCGGGCATGGAAAAGGCGCATGACGCCCGGCTCCGCGGCCAGCCCGGCGCCGTGCAGATGGAGGTGAACGCCGCGGGCCGCATCATCCGCGAGCTGGACCGGCAGGAGGGGACGCCGGGGGAAGATCTGGAACTGACCATCGACGCCGGCCTGCAAGCCGCGGTGCTGGAGCGCCTGGGCGACGAGAGCGCGTCCGCCGTGGTGCTGGACGCGCGCAACGGGGAGGTGCTGGCGATGACCACCACCCCGTCCTTCGACCCCCTGCTGTTCAACTCGGGCGTCAGCCAGGCGCAGTGGGTGGAATGGACGCGCAACCGGCGGACGCCGCTGATCAA
>CAXTUO010000601.1:0-3161 GCA_964247175.1 uncultured Acetobacteraceae bacterium
TTGAACTCAATGGCCAAGCTCATCCGTTCATCCAGCCCATGATGGTAGGGTAGGGCCGATGCCACCGGTCGTCCATTGAGCAGCCGTGTTGCACGGATCGAAGGCATGGGCGCAGTTGTCCCAGCCCTGTTTGAGGTTCAGGTGATGCGAACGGAGATCGGGCGTCCGAACTCCAGCATGCGGTTGAGCGCATGGACGGCGACGTTCACCGCGGTCGCCCGGCGGTCGCCCCTGTGCGAGCGCAGCCCGTCCCCAATCACCTGCTTGAACCGGCCGACGGCCGCCTCGGCGCGAGACCGCTTCGTGTAGCCAGAGGCCTTGCCAAGCAGCGCGTCCGTGCTCGGCAATGAACTGCACATGGCGGTCGCGTTGCGTGGGCGCGGTCCCGGCCGTCGTGCCCGGCACCGCCGTGGACCGCGGCGGCACGATGATCGCCGCTTCCGGATGGCGCTCGGCGACCGCGGCAGCAACGCCCTCCTGGTCGTACGCGCCGTCGGCGGTGAACGACGCCCCCGTTGCCGCCACCTGGTCGAGCAAGGGGCCGACCGCGGCACCGTCGTCGACCTCCTTCGTAGTCAACGCCGCGGCGACAATCTGACCGGTGTCGGCGTCCAGGCCAATGTGCAGAAGCTATGGGGCGGGCGTTGGTCGGCAGCATAGTTGCCGCCACGGATGATCAAAGGAGAACTCCCATGCCTGAGCTGAACGGCTTGAGCCGGTCCCTTGTCACACTCGAACAGGATCACGCGTAGTGCATCTATCCAGCCTGCCTTTGTAGGCGGGAACACCAGCGTAGCCGGTGTTGGTGCATGGACCGTGCCTGGCGGCCTGACTGGCGAGGGCACTCGGAAGGTTTGACGCGGTGGGGCTGGCCCAGCATTACCAGGCTATTCTCGGCTTCCACATCCTGGCGGTCGTGACATTCGTCGCCGGCACCTTCCTGCTGACGGCGATGCTGCCGTCGCTGTCGGGTGAGCAGGGCTCGGCCCCGGAGCAGCAGGCTGCGCTCCGGCGCCTTCGACGGTGGAACCGGTTTGTCACCCTGCCGGCGATGATGCTGGTCTGGGCGTTCGGCCTGACGCTGGCGACTGCAGGCGGCTGGTTCGTCGCGACCTGGCTGCAGGTGAAGATGGCGCTCGTGATCGTTCTGTCGGCCATCCATGGCGTGCAGTCGGCCAAGTTGCGCCGCCTGGGGATCGAGGGCCGGACACTGTGCCGCCCGACCTTGCGACCGGCGCTTGTCATCGTGCTCCTGGTGGCCGGCATCCTGACCATGGTCACGCTGAAGCCGTGGTGACCTGCCCCTGCAAACAAGATGGCCATTCTGCACACCTTCGCGGTCACTGGGCCGAGAAGGAGCGGCGCATGATCTCCGAGCGCACCCGCGCCGCACTCGCGGTCCGGAAAGGGCAGGGGGCTTTGCTGGGCAACCGGACTAATCTGGCCGAAGCGGGGGCGACAGGGGCAGCACGCACCGCAGAGGGCGCCCAACGCTTTGCGGAGATCATCGCGCCAATTGCCAGGCAGATCCAGGGCAGCGGCGTTGCCAGCCTGCGAGGCGTGGCCGCGGTCCTGAACACCCGCGGCGTGCGGACGGCCCGGGGCGGACGCTAGGCCGCGACACAAGCAGCCGCGGTGCTGGCTCGCGCCCAGGCGGCGCCGTCTCGGATTTGAAGTCGTTCGGGTCGAGCGCATAAAGCACGATCAGTCGCGGCTTGCCGCTCCTATGCAGTCCCGGTCTCGATGGCACATCGCGAAGCAAGCGGATCGGGACGCGGGGGAAACCAGGTCAGACCTCATCGTCGGCGCGGTGCTGCGCGATGGCGTCAAGGGGCGACAGCTTGGCATCGTAGTACTTGCGCCATTCCTCGGGCTCGACGACGAAGGTGACGAGGGCCTGAACCTCAGCTACCCAGGTTTTGAAGGTCATGGCCCTTGCTCCGATGTGCAGGCAGTCGCGACACCCTCCAGTCGTTGACGGAAAGCATTCATGAGGACGCTCGCATAAGCCACTTCATGATGTGTGGCACACGGCTGAGCCGGAAGCCAAGCCGGGCAGTTCGAACCCATCGGCAACATTCCGCCGGCAAAGGCCGAAGCCAACCACCACGACATGCTGGACGACATGCCCGCAGCCGCGTAGCACTCAAACCAACACGCCTTCGGCAAACCCGGCGTGGTTCATACGGCTCGACACCATTCAGCTTTGCTGTCTTCACCAGCGGCTCGACCACTGCCCCGCGCGGCGACGTCGAAGATCACGGCTTTCGGCATGGGCTGGTTCTCCTGGCGTGGGACGCGGGGCGGGCCGCCTGCAGCGGCCTGGCATCGGTTGCGGCGCCGGGGAAGCGCCCATGAGCGCCCAGTTGCTGCCGGGTTCAGCCCATGCTCGGCAGGCCGGCGATGGCTTGGCACTCTCTTGCCTTGCGGCCGCGGAAACGCTGGAAGTCCGTGCTGACCGCCTTTGCATGCAGCCTGCCAACTCTGGCCAATACGACCGAAGGACATGACATGGACGAGACCCAGATCGACAAGCTCGGCAGCAAGATGCGGGACGTCTACTCCGACGTGGCCAGCGAGGCGCCCGTGCCGGCCGTAGCTCGGCCGAAGCATCCTTCGCACCGGCTGCGGAAAAACCGGACATTTGCCAGAACCTCGGCACGCAAGGCTGCTTCGGCCCCAAGCGGCGCTGCAGGTGGTTTGCTGAAGCAGCATCCCGTGGCGTCGCTCCTGATCGCCGCCGGCGTCGGATACCTGCTCGCCCGCCTCTGAACGCAGCAGAGGGCGCGGTGGCATCCCGGATCCAGAAACCATCTTCTCTGGGCGGCCATGCCCCCGCATCACTGGAATGGCAGCGTTCGATGACAAACGGGTCACCTGCAAACTCAGGGAGCTGACCGAGTTTCCTTCGGCTTCGGAACCGTTGACTTCAGCATGGGCTGATTTGCATGAAGCCGGTGGCCAAGCGGGCTGCCTGCTGCGGATCGGCAGTGTCGGCGATGCCTGGACCGTCCTGGCGGCCTCCGCTCGCTCCCTCGGCACACATCGAGGCATGTCAAACAAAGCAGCCCAGTTTGTTCAAAGCAGCCGTTCGACCAGCTTTGCCTTCACC
This sequence comes from uncultured Acetobacteraceae bacterium, assembly GCA_964247175.1. Classification (GTDB taxonomy): domain Bacteria; phylum Pseudomonadota; class Alphaproteobacteria; order Acetobacterales; family Acetobacteraceae; genus CAHJXG01. Next base: position 3,113 of record CAXTUO010000601.1, read on the forward strand.
TCCCGCATCCGCTCACCCCAGCCGCGGCGGCGCCAGGCCGCAAGGTTGA
>CAXTUO010000602.1:0-3148 GCA_964247175.1 uncultured Acetobacteraceae bacterium
TGGCCGGTCGGCTGCAACTTCGTGCCGTCCACCGCCTCCAACCAGCTTGAGATGTTCCAGGCCGACACCTTCGACCCCGTGACCATCGAGCGCGAGCTGGGGTGGACCGCTGGCATCGGCATGAACACCGTGCGCGTGTTCCTGCACAACCTGCTGTGGCAGCAGGACGCCGCCGGGTTCAAGTCTCGGATCAACCGCGTCCTGTCCATCGCCGCCGCCCATGGCATCCGGCCGATCCTCGTGCTGTTCGACTCCGTTTGGGACCCGAACCCGCAGCTCGGCCCGCAGAAGCCGCCGGTGCCGGGCGTACACAACTCGCGCTGGGTGCAGGCGCCGGGGGCTGCGGTGCTGCAGGACCCCGGCCAGTACCCGGCGCTGCAAGCCTACGTCGAGGACATCGTGGGCAGCTTCGCCCACGACCCGCGCGTGCTGTTCTGGGACGTGTGGAACGAGCCGGACAATCCGAACCCCGACTACGCCGACCAGGAGTCGTCGAACAAGGTGGCGCTGGTGAACGGGCTGCTGCCCCAGGTATTCCGCTGGGCGCGCAACGCGTCCCCTACCCAGCCCGTGACGAGCGGGGTTTGGGAGGGCGACTACTCGGCGCCGGGCAACCTCAACCAGACCCAGGCCATCCAGCTTTCCTTGTCCGACATCACGACCTTCCATAGCTACGGCGTGGTCGAGGACTTCGTGCAGCGGATCGGCTGGCTGCGGCAGTATGGCCGTCCGATCATCTGCACGGAGTACCTGGCGCGCGACGCGGGCAGCCTGTTCGAGACCAGCCTCGTCGCCGCCCGGCGCGCGAACGTCGGCGCGGTGAACTGGGGCTGCGTGGCCGGCAAGACCCAGACCACCTTGCCCTGGGACTCCTGGCAGCACCCTTACACCACGGCGGAGGCGCTGGGCGGCACCGACTTCCGCGTACTGATCGAGCCGGACCAGAAATGGCCCTATTCCTACGTGTCGGAGGACCCGATCATCTGGCACCACGACATCTTCCACCCGGACGGCACGCCATACCGGACCTTCGAGACCGACCTCATCCGCCAGTTGGCCACCCGCGGCGCATATCCCTGATCGGACCGGCGCTGGCAGCGCAAGCCGCCAGCGCCGGCAACGCAAACAGGCTGCCCCACCCGGCGATTCCCGCCGGGTCGCCGCCGGCGAGGCGGAGGCCCTTCCAAAGCGCGGTGGCGACGGAGTCATAGACCGGGCATCGCAGCGCCGCTTCCAGCTTCGGCGCCAGCGCCGCCGCCCGCAGGTTGGTGCAGACGACGGCGATGGCCTGCGGCGCCGCATCCGCCACCTCGCGCGCCATCCGCTCCAACTGCGCCTCGGTCACGGCGGCGAAGGAGAAGTTGTCTTGCAGCCGCAGATGCCGCTCCGCCACGCACGCGATGCCAAGCTCCGCGTAGTTGGCGAGGATTTGCGCCTGCACGTCGTCCCGGTACGGCGTCAGGAGGCCCAGGCGCCGCACCCCGGTGCGGGCCAGCACTTCGTTCAGCGCGAGGATGCTTGATGTCGCGGGGATGCCCGTCGCGTCCTCGATCTGGCGGCAGAGCTTGGCGTCCCGGTCGAAGCCGAGCCAACTGGCCGCCGTGCCGCTCCAGGCGATGGCGTCCACCCGGGCATCCGCCAGCAACGCCGCCGCGTGCAGCACGGGGGCCGGGTCGAACTGCGCCAGGGCCGCGTCGCTGAGCGCGATCTCCGTTACCCGGAACCGGCTGAAGTGCAGGGTCACGCCGGATAGCCCGGCCAGCATGGCCGTCGAAAGCGGCTCCAGCACCGTGTTGGAGGAAGGCGTGAGCAGGCCCAGGCGGATCGGCCGGCTCACGGCCCGTCCGTCCCGCCGAACAGCCGCACCAGCGGCGCCGGCAGCCCGGTCATCGCCTTGGCAGCGGGCCGCCGGAAGCTGCCCGCGACCGCCTTGCGCGGGCGCAGCACCGCCAGCGTCTCCGCTTGGCGCACCGCGGCGGCGACCCCGTCCACCAGCGGCACATCGACCTGCCCGGCGATCTGCTCCGCGAGGCCCGCCAGCGGCGCGCCGCCCAGGATGCACACCTCCGCCCCCGCGGCAACCGCCGACGCGCACAGCGCCGCGATCCGGGCCGCCTTTTCCTCCGCCACCCCCGCCACGTCGGCAAAAGCCTCGTCGAGCCAGTGGATGCCGGAGCAGCGGGCCGCAAGGCCATAATGGTCCACCGTTTCCTGGTACCACATGCCGAGCGCTGGGGCGAAGGTGATGATGGCAAAACGGCGGCCGAGCATGCAGGCGGTCAGCATCGCCGCCTCCGCCATGCCGACTACGGGGATAGGCAGCAGTTCCCGCGCCGCGCCGAGGCCGGGGTCGCCGAACGCCGCCACCACCGCGGCATCGGCGCCGTCCGCGTGCTCGGCGAACAGCTCCAGCACGGCGCGTGCTCCGATCACCGCCTCCGCCCGCGTCGCGATGTAGGGCACGCCCGCCGCCGCCGTGACCGCCTGGATGACCGTGCCGGGAGAAGCGTAGGCGTGCGCCACGGCGGCGATCCGGTCCGTCACCGCCTGGCTGGTGTTGGGATTGGCAAGCAGGAGCCTCATTCGCCCGCGCCCTCCGACCCGACCATGCCGCGCAGGCGGGCGGCGACGGCGGCGAATGGCGGCGTGCCGGCCACGCGCGGGCGCGGCAGCCCGACCGTAACCTCCGCCAAGAGCCGCCCCGGACGCGGCGTGAGCACCAGGACGCGGTCGGCCAGGAACACCGCTTCCTCGATGCTGTGGGTGACGAACAGCACCGTGGTGCGCTGCCCGGCCCAGATCGACAGCAGCTCCGCCTGCAAATGGCCGCGGGTCTGCGCGTCGAGCGCGCCGAACGGCTCGTCCATCAGCAGGGCTTGCGGCCGGGTGGTGAGGGCGCGTGCGATGCCGACCCGCTGGCGCATGCCGCCCGACAGCTCGTGCGGAAAGCGCCCGGCGAACTCGGACAGATGCGTGAGCGCCAGCATCTCCTCCGCCCGGTCCCGGCGCGCGGCCCGGGACACGCCGCGCGCTTTCAGGTTGAACTCGACGTTGCGGCGGACGGTCATCCAGGGGAACAGGCCGTGGTCTTGGAACACGATGCCCGTTGCGGGCGATGGCCCGTCCAGCTCCCGCCCGGCCACCACGA
>CAXTUO010000603.1:0-3139 GCA_964247175.1 uncultured Acetobacteraceae bacterium
CGAGGCCGGGGCGCGGACCGGGTGCTCGCTGAGCTGGAAGCTGCGGGCTACGCCTGCTGGCCGTTCGTGGTGGGTGCTGTCCATGCCGGCGCGCCGCACCGGCGTGCCCGGATGTGGCTGGTGGCGCAAGCCGTTGCTGCCGACTCCGGTGGCGCGGGACTGGAAGCATGGCAGCCTGCGGCAGCAGAACCGCCGCCGTGCCTGCCAATTGAACGACGCAGTGGGTGGGCGGCTGCACCCGGCGTTTGCCGAATGGATGATGGGATACCCGCAAGGGTGGAGCGAATGCGGCGAGCGCGTATCGAGGCGCTCGGAAACTCCGCCGTCCCAACAACTGTCGCGATGATCGGGCGCGCTATAGTCACGTTATTATCGTGAAAGCAGTGTTATAAATGTAACTCAGGTCACAAATCCATGTGGATTGCAATTGTGGGTTACACGTTGCCGTGACCTAATAGAAATGCCTGGACTGCTGCAAAGAACCAGGCCGGTGGGGACACAAGATGGTCGCACAAACAGATCTGGAACCCTTGCTGTCTCGGTTATACGAGGCGGCCCTCAATCCCGCGCTGTGGCCGGCGGCGTGGGCGGAAGCGACCGCGGCGGGCGGGATGGCCCCGTCCCTCGTGGTGATGGCCGACAATGACGGGGCTGCGCCGCTCGCCGCGCCGGGCTGGGGCCGGCATGCCGTGAAGACGGCGCTGCCAGTGGTCGTGCAGGCGGCTGCGTCCTATGCCCGGCCGGAGCGTGCGGCGTCCCCGCCGCCGACGGAGGCGGAGCGGGAGGTCGCGGCCCAGCTCACGCTGCACCTGCGCCGGGCCGTGCGGCTGCGTGCCCGGCTGGCCACGGCGGAGGCGGTGCAAGCGGCCAGTGCCGCGGCGTTGAAGGCCGCGGACACCGGGGTGATGCTGGTCACGGCCGGCGGGCGCATCGTCCACGCGGACCCGGCCGCACGGCGCCTAGCCGAAAGCGTGGGGTTGCAGCTCGACAGCCGCCGGGGCGCGCTGCAGGCGCTTGACCCGGCGGCGACGCGGCACTTGCAGGGCCTGGTGCACGACGCTGCGGCCGGCGGCCTTGGGGGCGACATGCTGATGCGGGCGGCCGACGGCTCCGCGGTGGCGCTTGCGGTGTGCCGGATGACGCCGCCGGATGAGGACGGGGACCCGGCCGAGGACGTGGAGCGCGGCCCCGGCCAGGCTTTGCTGACGCTGCGCCATTTGGGGCAGGTGCCGGCCAGCCCCCGCCGGGTGGCGGCGCTGTTCGGCCTGACGCAGGCGGAGGCGGACGTGGCGATCGCGGTGGCGGCCGGGCAGCATGTGGCCGCCGTTGCCGCCGGGCGCGGCGTGTCGGCCAGCACGGTGAAGGCGCAGGTGCGCTCGGCGATGGGCAAGGCCGGCGTGCCGGGCCTGCCGGAACTCAGTCAACTGCTGTCGCGGCTGGGGTAGGCTACGACGGGGCGTCCGCCCGTCGCGGGCTGACGCTGCTGCCGCTGCCCTGGATCAGGGAGCGCCGATCCAGGGCGCGGCCGGCGTCGCCGGGCGTCACGCGGTAGCCCTGCGTCACGCGGCGGCCTGCTGCTTCAGGCGGTCGCTGAACAGCTTGCGGAGTTTCGCCACCTTGGGGTTAATCACGGCGCGGCAATAGCCGTTCCAAGGATTGCGGGCGTAGAAGTCCTGGTGCTCGTCCTCCGCGCGATAGAAGGCGGTGAGCGGCACGATCTCCGTCACGATCGGGTTTTCCCAAACGTGGGCAGCGTCCATCTCGGCCTTGACGGCGTGTGCGGTCTCCGCCTGGGCGTCGGAATGGGTCAGGATGATGGAGCGGTACTGCGGACCGGCGTCCGCGCCCTGCCGGTTCGGCGTGGTCGGGTCGTGCAGGGTGAAGAACACGCGCAGCAGGTCGGCGTAGCTGATCTGCGCCGGGTCGAAGGTGACCTGCACCACCTCCGCATGGCCGGTGCGCTTGCCACAGACCTGCTCGTAGGTGGGGTTGGGCACGGTGCCGCCGGCGTAGCCGGACACGGAGCCATGCACGCCGCGGAGCGACAGGAACACCGGCTCCAGGCACCAAAAGCAGCCGCCGCCGAGAGTTGCGATTTCGGTGGGCATCGTTGGAGTCCTTAAGAGGAGAGAAACCAGATGTGGCGCGGGAGCGGGGAGGGCGCAAGGCGGGGCGGAGGCGTGGAAGGCAGGCCCGCGCCGTTAGGACGTTTCGCGCTGCTGCGCCGGGGGCTGCTCGCGCCTGATGTCGATGCCGGGTGCGTCGAAAAGGCCATCCCAGCCTGCATCCGCCGGCAAGCGGCGCGGCGGATCGTCGCGCCGGCCGCGCCCTGTCCGCGATATCCGCCGCGCCGCGAACGCGGACACCGCCGCGAAGAGGACGACCGGAGCGGAGGCCGGAAGCTCGGACGCATTCATGGTTTGAACCCTTTGAGCGGTCGCCCCGCGTGGAACCCGGTTGCCGTCACGTTGCATCGGAGCGTGACGCCGTAGCATCGCCGGGCTGCACGGGGTACGCTTCGGGCCGTGAACGCAGGGTGGGGACCATGCTGGACAACAAGGCATTGACGGCGCTTGTGGAGACCGTGATCCGGCGGCAGTTCCCGGAGTCGTCATCCATGCGGTGGCGGTCAAGCCGGACGTGGACCATGACGGCGATGCCATCCTGCGGATAACAGTGGTGGTGGACGACGACATCGAGCGGCTTGATCCCGCTAAAGTGGTCGGTACGTTGGGCCGTCTTTGGTCCGAGCTGGGCGAAGCCGACATCGAGAGCTTTCCCATCGTAAGCTACATGACCAAGGCGGACGCGGCGGGGCTGCGTGAACCCGTCTGACCTTATCGAGGCTGCCCGTATCCTTTTGTCATAGGCAAAGGGTGTGCCGACAGAGGCGTGTCTACGCCGGGCCGCAAGCTCGGCTTACTACGCCATGTTCCACTGCCTGTCCCGCGAGTGCGCCGACCTACTGATCGGCGGCAGCGGCTCGGACCGAAGCGAAGCGAAGCCGCTTGGCGGCTGGTTTACCGTGCGCTTGAGCATGGGCCGACCAAAACAAAATGCAGAAAGCAAGGAGCAATCAAGAGCTTTCCTATAGAAATTCAGACATTTGCAAACACGTTCGTGGAATTGCAAGAAAAAC
>CAXTUO010000604.1:0-3138 GCA_964247175.1 uncultured Acetobacteraceae bacterium
TCCGATCTCGGCCGGGCGCTGCGCTTGTCGCGCAAGATCAAGTCGGGCCAGGTGTTCATCAACAACTACGGCGCGGGCGGCGGGGTGGAGCTGCCCTTTGGCGGTGTGAAAGGCTCCGGCCATGGACGCGAAAAGGGGTTCGAGGCGCTGTACGGCTTCGGGGCCGTGAAGATGATCGCCATCAAGCACGGGGGCTGATGTGGAGGCGAGCGCCAAGCCGCTGTCCGGCCTGCTGGTCGTTGCGCTGGAGCAGGCGGTCGCCGCCCCGTACTGCTCCTCCCGCCTGGCCGACGCCGGGGCGCGGGTGATCAAGATCGAGCGGCCGGAGGGCGACTTCGCCCGGGGCTACGACGCCGCGGTGAACGGGCTGGCAAGCTATTTCGTCTGGCTCAACCGTGGCAAGGAAAGCCTGGTCGCCGACATCAAGGACCCCGGCGCCGCAGCCACCATCCACGCCATGCTGGCTCGGGCGGACGTGTTCATCCAGAACCTCGCCCCGGGTGCGGCTGCCCGCGCCGGCTTCGGCTCGGAGGAGCTGCGCCGCCGCCACCCGCGCCTGATCACGGTGGACATCACCGGCTACGGCGAGGGCCACGGCTACGCTGACATGAAGGCCTACGACCTCCTCGTGCAGGCCGAAAGCGGGCTGGCGCAGGTCACCGGGCACCCGGCCGGTCCCGGCCGCGTTGGCGTGTCCGTCTGCGACATCGCCTGCGGCATGTCGGCGCACGCGGCGGTGCTGGAAGCGCTGGTCGCCCGCGGCATCACCGGGCAGGGCGCCCGCTTGCAGGTCAGCCTGTTCGACGGCATGGCCGACTGGATGAACGTTCCCCTGCTCTACGCCGAGGGCACTGGCCGCGCGCCGGAGCGCGTGGGCCTCGCCCACCCGTCGATCTGCCCCTACGGTGCCTTCCCGACCGCGGACGGCGCCCTGGTGCTGATCTCCATCCAGAACGAGCGCGAATGGCAGCGCTTCTGCGCCGCCTTCCTGGGCGATGCCGGGCTGCTCGCCCGCCCCGGCTTCGAGAGCAACAACAGCCGGGTGGCGAACCGGCCGGAGGTCGATGCCGTGGTGGCCCGCGCCTTCGCCGGGCTTGGCCGTGACGAGGCGGCGCGGCGCCTGCGCGCGGCGGGCACGGCCTATGGCTTCGTTAACGGCGTCATGGACCTCCCGCACCACCCGGCGCTGCGCCGGGTCACGGTGGACACGGAGCGCGGCCCGGCCTCGATCGTGGCGCCGCCCGCCATCCGTGACGGGCAGCAGGCGCCCGAACTCGGCCCGGTGCCCGCGCTGGGGCAGCACACGGCGGCGATCCGGCGGGAGTTCGCGGCGGCGGCCGAGGCGGCGGAGTAGGGCGATGGCGACTATCAGCGAGGCAGACCTGGTCGCGTCCATTGCCGACGCGCTGCAGTTCATCTCCTTTTATCACCCGGCCGACTACGTTCGGAACCTGGCCGAGGCCTGGCGCCGGGAGGAAAGCCCGGCGGCGCGGGACGCCATGGCGCAGATCCTGGTGAATTCGCGCATGGCCGCCGCCGGCCGCCGCCCGATCTGCCAGGACACCGGCACCGCCCAGGTGTTCATGAAGGTGGGGCTCGGCGCCCGCATCGACACGAAGCGCGGCCTGCAGGAGATCGTGGACGAGGCCGTGCGCACCGCTTGGCGGACCGAGCGCAACCCGCTGCGCGCGTCCGTCGTATCCGACCCGCTGTTCGCGCGCCGCAACACCGGCGACAACACGCCGGCGATGCTCCATGTCGAGCTGGTGGCGGGCGATGCCGTCGAGGTCCACGTCGCCGCCAAGGGCGGCGGCTCGGAGAACAAGGCGAAGTTCGCGGCGCTGAACCCAAGCGACGACGTGGCGGACTGGGTGGTCCGCACCGTGGAAGGGCTGGGCGCCGGCTGGTGCCCGCCCGGCCTGATCGGCCTGGGCGTCGGCGGCTCGCCCGACAAGGCGATGACCATGGCCAAGCAATCGCTGCTCGACCCGATCGACCTTCCCGCGATCCGCGCCCGCGGCCCGGCCGCGCCTGAGGAAGCGTTCCGCCTGGCGCTGTGCGACCGCATCAACGCGCTCGGCATCGGCGCCCAGGGCCTGGGCGGGCTCACCACCGTGCTCGACGTCAAGCTTCGCACTTTCCCAACGCATGCGGCCTCGCTGCCCGTGGCGCTGATCCCGCAATGCGCGGCCGACCGGCACGTCCACTTCACGCTGGATGGGTCCGGCCCCGCGCGCCTCGATCCGCCCGGGCTCGACGCTTATCCGGAAGGGCTGGCCGTCGCCGGCCCGGTCGGGCGGCGCGTGAACCTCGACACCCTGACCCGCGAGGAGGCCGCGGCCTGGCAGGCGGGCGAGACGCTGCTGCTGTCTGGGCGGATGCTGACCGGGCGCGACGCGGCGCATCTGCGCATGACGCAGATGCTGGCGCGCGGCGAGGCGTTGCCGGTCGATCTGCGCGGCCGCGCGATCTACTACGTCGGCCCGGTGGACGCCGTGGAGGGCGAGGCGGTTGGCCCCGCCGGCCCCACCACCTCCACGCGGATGGACAAGTTCCTCGACACGATCCTGCCCGCGACCGGCCTCCTGGTGATGATCGGCAAGGCCGAGCGCGGCCCGGCGGCGGTGGACGCCATCGCGCGGCACGGCTGCGCCTACTTGATCGCCGTCGGCGGCGCCGCCTACCTGGTCTCGAAGGCGATCCGCTCTGCCCGCGTGCTGGCCTTCCCCGACCTCGGCATGGAGGCGATCCACGAATTCGTGGTCGAGGACATGCCGGTCACCGTCGCGGTGGACACGGCCGGACGGTCCATCCACCGCACCGGCCCGGCGCGCTGGAGGCGGCCCGCTCCCGCTTCCGGGCCTGTTCCTGTCACGGCTTGAACCAAGGGCGTAGAACGTCCAGGTTCCCCACCTTCTTACGGCCGGTGCTATCCACCAGCAGGTGCACGGGCTTGCCGTCGCGGCGCGGCCGGAGGCGCGGCACTTCCAGCGTCGCTGCTCGGCGGGGCAGAACACTGTGGTCCGACGTGGCCAAATCGAGCCAGAGCAGGTGGATCATGGAGCCGATCAGGCCCTCCGCCTGGTGCAGCGCCATAGAACACCGCCCTGAGCGTGAGCGCTGTCAAAATCGCCAAGG
>CAXTUO010000605.1:0-3137 GCA_964247175.1 uncultured Acetobacteraceae bacterium
GCCTTGAAGCCATGCAGCCCGGCCACGTTCTCGCCCGCCGAGACCGGCACCCCGGCACGGCGCACGCTGGCCAGGCCGTGCATGTCCTCCGGCGGCCAGACCGGCTCTTCCAGCCAGGCCAGGCCGTCGCCCGCGAGCGAGGCGGCCATGTCGCGCGCCACCGGGGGCGACCAGGCGCAGTTCACGTCGAGCATGATCGCGGCGTCCTGCGCGCCGGGCGCTTCCCGCGCCGCAAGCACGGCCGCCCGGGTCGTCTCGTGCAGCTTGATCGAGCGGTAGCCGGCGCTGCAGGCCGCCGCGGTGTTGGCTGCGACCAGATCGAGGTCGGTGTAGTTGAGCAGGCTGGCGTAGGCGTCCATCGACGCCACCTCCGCCCCGCCCAGCAGGCGCCAAAGCGGCAGCCCGGTGCGCTTGCCGAGCAGGTCCCACAACGCGATTTCGATCCCAGCATAGGCATAAACGAATGGCCCGTTGCGGCCGAGCAGGTGCACCGCATGCAGCATCTGCCGCTGCAGCGCGTTGATGTCCGCAGCGTTCCGCCCAAGCGCCAGCGGGGCGACAACCGTGTCGAGCGCCGCCTTGGTCGCATGGATCGCGGCGTGGCCGAACGCCTCGCCCCAGCCAACCAGCCCGTCCTCGGTCTCAACCTTCACCAAGAGGATTTCCATCCGGTCCCACGGACGCCCGGCAAACAGCGGATGCGGGCCGCCCATGGTGAACGGCAGGGAGACGACCGAAGTCTCGATGGCTGCGATGCGCATGAACCGGAGGCTACCGCCGGCATCCGATAAGCTCAATCGAGATCGGACTCATGCCCGGGCTGGCGTGGGCGTGGCGGTGTCCGGCCATACCGTATTACCTTCGCCGCAGCGCCCCCGCGACGAGATGGGCGATGGAGGACCATCCCATGCCGCTCAAACGCCGCGGCCTGCTTGCCGCCGCCGCCCTCGCGCCGTTCGGTGCCCGCGCCCAAACCGCCGCCCCGCTGCGGATCGGCGTGCTCACCGACCTTTCGGGCCAGTACCGCGACAACTCAGGCCCGACCAGCGTGCTGGCGGCCCGCCAGGCCGTCGAGGACTTCCGGCCGGACCGGCACGGCTTCGCCGTTGAGATCCTGGCCGCCGACCACCAGCAGAAGCCCGACGTCGGCGCCGCCATCGCCCGCCAATGGTTCGACCAGGACGGCATCAGCGCGGTCGCCGACGTGAACAACACCGCCATCGCCTTGGCGGTCCGCACCCAGGCGGTCGAGAAGGACCGCGCCCTGCTCATCACCGGCGCGGCGTCGGCCGACCTTTCGGGCAAGTCGTGCAGCGCCAACCAGGTCCACTGGGCGCCGGACACCTGGGGCAACGCGCATTCCACCGGGGAGGCGCTGCTGCGGGCCGGGCGGAAGTCGTTCTTCCTGGTGGTCGCCGACTACATCTTCGGCCACACGCTGGAGCGGGAGGTCGCCGCCCTCGTGCAGGCCGGCGGCGGCACGGTGCTGGGATCGGCCGCCTACCCCTTCCCGGGCACCACCGATTTCTCCTCCTTCCTGCTGCAGGCGCAGGCCAGCGGCGCCGACGTGGTCGCGTTCTGCAACACCGGCGGCGACATGGAGAACGCGGTCAAGCAGGCCGCCGAGTTCGGCCTGTCGAACGGCGGCCGGGCAGTGGCGCCGATGTTCGGCTTCATCACCGAGATGAAGGCGGTCGGGCTGCAGACCGGCCAGGGCCTGTTCCTGACCGAGACGTTCTATTGGGACCTGAACGACCGTACCCGCGCCTTCACCCGGCGCTTCCTGCCCAAGACGCCCGGCAACTACCCGAGCAGCCTGCACGCATCCTGCTACAGCGCCGTCACCCATTACCTCAAGGCCATCGCCGCCGACGCTCCGCGCACTTCCGGACGGGCGGCGGTCGCGGCGATGAAGGCCATGCCGACGGACGACGACTGCTTCGGCCCGGCGAGCATCCGGGCGGACGGGCGGTTCCTGTGCCCCACCCACCTGTTCCAGGTGAAAACCCCGGCGGAAAGCACGGCACCGTGGGACATCTTCCGCCTGGTGTCCTCCACCCCCGGGGACCGCGCCTTCCGGCCGCTGGCCTCGGGCGGCTGCACGCTGGAACCGGCATGAACGCGCTTGCGCCGACCGGCGCAGAGGCGGTCCCGGACAGCCGCGGGCTGAACCTGTACCGGGCCGACCCGGCGCTCGCCCGCCTGGCGGCGCTATACCTCCCGCCGGACCTGTTCGAGCATCTCCTGCCGCACCTGGACCGCCTGGGCGCGCTCGCGGGCGGCAGCCTGGACGAGCTGGCCGGGACCGCCGACCGTAACCCGCCGACGCTGCGCCACCGCACCCGCCGGGGCGAGGACGTGCAATCGGTTGAGAAGCACCCGGCCTTTCGCGAGATGGAACGCCTCGCCTTTGGCGAGTACGGCCTGGCCGCCCTGTCCCACCGCGGCGGCGTGCTGGGCTGGCCGGCGCCGATGCCGCCGGCGGCCAAGTACCTGCTGACGTTCCTGTTCGTGCAGGCCGAGTTCGGGCTGATGTGCCCGGTCAGCATGACCGACAGCCTGGCGCGCACCCTGCGCCGCTTCGGCGACCCGGCGCTGGTTGCGCGCTACCTGCCGGCGCTGACCAGCCAGGATATGGATACGCTGGCCCAGGGCGCGATGTTCATGACCGAGCAGGGCGCCGGGTCCGACGTGGGCGCCACGGCCGTCAGCGCCGCGCCCTTGCCGGACGGCACCTGGACGCTGACGGGGGACAAGTGGTTCTGCTCCAACCCCGACGCCGCGCTGGCCATGGTGCTGGCCCGGCCGGTCGGCGCGCCGGACGGCATCCGCGGCGTCAGCCTGTTCCTGCTGCCGCGCACCCTGCCAGACGGGCAGGCGAACGCGCTGCACATCGTGCGGCTGAAGGAGAAGCTGGGCACACGGTCCATGGCCAGCGGGGAGGTGCAACTGCGCGGCGCCGTCGCCTGGCTGGTCGGCGATCCCGGCGCCGGGTTCCGGCAGATGGCGGACATGGTCAACAACTCCCGCCTGTCCAACGGGGTGCGCGCCGCCGGCCTGATGCGGCGCGCGGTGACGGAGGCCGGCTTCGTGGCCCGGCGCCGGGTGGCCTTCGGCGTCCCGCTCGCCGACATGCC
>CAXTUO010000606.1:0-3133 GCA_964247175.1 uncultured Acetobacteraceae bacterium
ATTCCGAAGGATCGTAGGGCGGATCAGCGAAGCGCCATCCGTTTCCCGTGTGCCACGAGGCAGTAGTAGCAGCGGTTCCACGCGGACACCGCGACCGCGATCATCTCGCGCTCCAGCTTGGTGAGGCCGGAGGGCGCCAGCATCAGCTCGTCATACAGGTGGACGAAGTTGCGCAGCTTCTCCGGGCGGAGTAGCCCGGCACGCAGCACGATCCCGTCGCATCATGCCCGCTCTCCGTTCGGGGCGGGTCCGACCAGCCCGCTCGACCCGTAAAATGCGGCCAGCGGGATTTTAAGATCGATGCACCGCAGTTCCACCGTGCTCTGCGCGTCGAGTTCGTCGGGGTCGTCCGGCCATTCGCCCTGTCCGTCGCGGCGGTGCAGCGTGCCCGCTACCTTGCGGCTGTTAAGCACCAGGATTTCCTGCACGCTTGGAATCGTTTGATAGGCGTAAACGTTGCCCCTGGTGATCCCTTCGTTCGACGGCGACAGAATTTCGACCAGCAGGATGGGGTCGCGGATCGTATTGTCCGTCATCGGTTGATCGGCGCAGCTTACGCCGAGGTCGGGCACAAGCTGGTTGATCTTTGACCGCTTCTTGGGGATGACGCCTGGTGTGGCGATGACGATGCAGCGCCCAAGCTTTTGCAGGTGCATGTCGATAATCGTGCTGGTCCGGGATTGTATGGCACCATGGGCGTTGCTGGTGGGAGCCATACCTACCGGTGTGCCGTCGATAAGTTGCCACCGCCAGCCCTCCAGGCCCGGTTCCGGCACCCAATCCTGGAACTCCTCAACCGTTATCGGCGGGTCTAGGCGTGCTGCGTTGCTCATGGGCCGGAGTCTGCCTGAAACTTGACCGGTCCTCCAGGCCGATGGGAGCCGGTCGTCTTGTCACGGTGGGGGGCACGATCCAGCGGCGGTTTGCGCAAGGCGGTGGCAGGGTCCTCCCCGGGTCTTGATGCTGCCGATGTTGGCCAGACGTTGGATTGTTTAGCAGACGAATACAGGCGGCAGATCATTGCCGTGCATGGCGCGTTCGCCTTGGAGCGATCCCTAGAGCAGGACCTTGAGGTGGTGGACCTCGTTTTGGATGCCCTTCCATGATCTTGGCCCAGCAAACCTAGACAGAGCCAATTGCGACAGGTGCTTTACCGCCCGAGCATATGGTACTCGGTGTTCGGCATCATATCGACCGCGTGCGCCACCCGATTGGTATAGTTGAAGAACCCGGCCACCTCGGCGATGTCGAAGATGTCGGCATCCGAAAACCCCTGCGCGCTCAGCGCGTCCCGGTCGGGCTGGCCGATCAGATGCGGCGCGGCGGTGAGCTGCACCGCGAAGTCCAGCATCGTGCGCTGCCGGGCGGGCAGCTCGGCGACGCGGTAGTTGAAGGCGAGCATCTCCCCAAGCTGTGGGTCCTCCGACAGCTTGCGCACCGCCGCCCCGTGCGCCACCAGGCAGTAGTAGCAGCGGTTCCACGCGGACACCGCGACCGCGATCATCTCGCGCTCCAGCTTGGTGAGGCCGGACGGCGCCAGCATCAGTTCGTCATACAGGCGGATGAAGTTGCGCAGCTTCTCCGGGCGCAGCAGCCAGGCATGCAAGACGTTGGGCACGAAGCCCAGCTTGTCCCGGCACTTCTGGAAATACGGCCGCAGGTCCTCCGGCAGCGCCGCCTCGTCGGCGTCTTCGAGGGCCGTCACGTGGCTGGGCTGCGGCATGGTTTACTCTCCTAAGCATCATTCTGCGGAGCGTGGCAACGCGCAGCAGGTAAAATGATGCGTCTTGAATGACTCCTAAGCAGGCATTTACGAATGCCTGCTTAGGCTGCGGGCTTGGTCGCGCAGGACGAACTTCTGCATCTTGCCGGTGCTGGTCTTGGGCAGCGGGCCGAACACCACGGTGCGCGGCGCCTTGAAGCGCGCCATGTGGTCGCGGCAGAAGGCGATGATCTCCGCTTCCGTCGCGTCGGTGCCGGGCCGTAAGGTCACGAAGGCGCAGGGCGTCTCCCCCCAGGTCGGGTCGGGCCGGGCGACCACGGCGGCTTCCAGCACGGCAGGGTGGCGGTACAGCACGCTTTCGACCTCGATGGTGGAGATGTTCTCGCCACCGCTGATGATGATGTCCTTGGATCGGTCGCGGATCTCGATGTAGCCGTCGGGGTGGCTCACCGCGAGGTCCCCGGTGTGGAACCAGCCGCCGGCGAAGGCCTCCTCGGTGGCGGCGGGGTTCTTGAGGTAGCCTTTCATGACGATGTTGCCGCGCATGAACACCTCGCCCATCGTGGCGCCATCGCGCGGCACGGGCTGCAGGGTCGCGGGGTCGGCGACCATCAGGCCCTCCTGCACGGGGTAGGTCACGCCTTGGCGGGCCTTGAGCCGGGCGCGCTCTTCGGGCGGCTCGGCGTCCCACTCGTCATGCCAGGCGCAGACGGTGACGGGGCCGTAGGTCTCGGTCAGGCCGTACACGTGGGTGATGGCGAAGCCGAGGCGCTCCATGCCTTCCAGCACCGCGGCGGGCGGCGCGGCGCCGGCGGTCATCATGCGGACGGGAGCCGGGCGCGGCTGCACGCCGGGGTGGTTCAGGATCAGGCCCATGACGACCGGCGCACCGCACAGATGGGTGACGCCGGCCTCGTCCATGGCGCCGAGGATCGCCCCGGCCTCGACCCGGCGCAGGCACACGTTGGTGCCCGCCATCGCCGCCACCGTCCACGGGAAGCACCAGCCGTTGCAATGGAACATCGGCAGCGTCCAAAGATACACCGGGTGCTGCGCCATGCCCCAGGTCACGGCGTTGCCGACCGCGTTCAGGTAGGCGCCGCGATGATGGTACACGACGCCCTTCGGGTTGCCGGTGGTGCCGGAGGTGTAGTTGAGCGCGATGGCGTCCCACTCGTCGGGCGGCATGGACCAGGCGTAGCCCGGGTCGCCGCCAGCCAGGAACGCCTCGTAATCCGTGCCGCCCACCGGCTCGCCCGGCGGCGCCAGCGGGTCGTTGATGTCCACGACGAAGGGCCGCGCCTCCGCCGGGATCAGGGCGAGCGCCCGAGCCATGATCGGCGCGAACTCGCGGTCGATGAACACGGCCCGGGCCTCGCCGTGGGTCAGGATGAAGGCGACCGTCTCGGC
>CAXTUO010000607.1:0-3133 GCA_964247175.1 uncultured Acetobacteraceae bacterium
TTGCGGCCCTGACCCTTGGTGGGTCAGATCGACCGCGTAGTTGACATCACGAGGCCAACGCTTCCGACACCGTCATGCGGCGGCATACGCCGACCGCGGAGAGAACCATGATCCGACAAGGGCCACCCATCACCAACGCGAAATCTTAACAAAGGGCTTGACCCATGAACCCGCCATAAGAGAACGCCTACATGCTCAAGCTCGTGGTCGGGTAGCCGACGAACTCCGTGTAAGACTGATACAAGATCTCATGCGTAGCCCCTGGTCCACTCCCACCCTGTGGGCTGATGGACGACCCGGCGCTCAGTCGCACTCGTAGCCGAGCCGCTCAATGGCGGGCCGCAGGATCGGGATCACCGGCGCCAAATGCTTGCGGTAGTGCCGCCAGCGCTCCAATGAACGGTCATACAGCGGCTCCCGCACCTGGGCGTAGCTGGCGGTGGGCGCGTGCCGGCGGTTCTCGTGGAAGCGCAGGTGCGCCGGCTCGAACGGCACGCCGACGAAGTCGAGCAGTTGCCGGACTTGGCGTTCCTGGCCGCGCACCAGATCTTCGTAGCGCACCGGCAGGTAGCGCAGGCTCATCTGCGAGCGGTAATGCTCCACCAGGGCGTCGACCAGCGCGTAATGCCGCGCCGCCGTTTCCAGGGTTGCGGAGCAATTGAAGCCGTGGCTGAGGTTGTTGGAAAACACCGACAGCACCACGTCGAGCGGATGACGCAGCACGTGGATCAGCGGCGCGGCCGGGAACAGCAAGGCGATCAGCCCCAGATGCATCTCGTTGAGCGGCATCTTGTCGGTGAACAACGCTGCATCCTGCGCGATGCCGAATAGCCTTGTACGATGGAGGTAGTGGTCGCGCAAGGCTTCCAACCCTTCCGAGCGGTCGCTCATCCATAGCTCCGCCAGCGCGTCGGGGTAGGTGAGCGGGCTGTTGAGCAGGCGCGCCATCACGGTGGCCACCTCTGACACTAGGGGTAGTTCGCCGCCGGCGGCGATGGCGGGGGTGGCGGTCAGCGTTTGCTCCACCAACGTGGTGCCGGAGCGGGGAAAGCCCAAGATGAACACCGGCTGCGGCCGGTCGGCGCGCACCGTGGCGCGCGGCAGGGTGGCGAGCCGGGTGGCGGTGAAGAAGCTGCAGAGCCGGGACGCCAGCTGGGAGGCGGCCTTGCCGGCATATTGCGGCTTGTCTGCCGCACGCATCACTGCCCGTGCGGCCGCGAAGGCCGCGAAGGCATCGTCGTGGCGCCCGGCGCGGTCGAGCAGCCGGCCCTGCTCCATCAGCTCTTCGGCGCTTAACGCCGCCGCTCCTGGCGCCGGCCCCAGGGTGGCGAGCGCGGCCGGCGTGGCGCCCTGCCGGCTCTGCAGCACCGCGCGCAGCAGCCGCAGGCTGGGATGGCCCGGCGCCAGCCGCGCTGCTTCCTCGATCAGCGTGCCGGCGCGGGCGAGCTGGTGGTCGGCTTCCTCCAGCTTGGCCCAGTCGAGCAGGATCTGCAGCTCCAGCGGGGCCATTGCCTGGCTTTCCTGGTACAGCGCGCGGCTTTCCGCCATGCGGCCCTGCATGCGCAGGCACAGGGCAAAGTTGGCCAGCAGGATGGGGTCACGCCGCCCGCTCAGTTCCAGCGCTCGGCGGTAGTGGACGGCGGCGGCGTGCGGCTTGAGCGCCTCGGTCAGCACCATTGCCAGCACGGTGTGGGATTGCGGGTCCAGCGGCGCCGAGCGCAGGGCGTTGCGGGCGTGCGCTTCTGCCTGCGTGGCGTCGCCGCGGCGCATGACGCGCAGCGCCAGGTCCTGGGTGGCGCGGGCGTTGTTGGGGTCCAGTGCCACGATACGCCCGACCAGGGCTTCTGCTGCTGCCGGCTTGTCCTGCGCCAGGCGCAAGCGGGACAGCGTCCATAGCGCTTCAGGCTGGCCTGGCGCTGCTTCCAGGGCGTCCAGGCACAGCCGCTCCGCCGCCGGGTCGGCCGGCAGGGCCGGCATGCTATGGCTGGCGGCTGGCGGACCCAGCGTGGCTAGGTCGAGGCCGCAGCAGCGGGCGCGGCGCAGGCCGCTGCCGCAGGCGCAGGCCGTTGGCTCGGGGATGGTGATCAAGGGGTGCGGAGCCTTTCGAGAGACGTCAGATCGCATGTGCGGCCTGGTCAGCCAAGTGTACAGGGATCGGGCGGAGTGCTGCTGGCCGAACTGCGGCATTATTGATGAACTCTTCACGTGCTGACATAGGATGATTAACTGTTTATTAATTCACATTGCACAGTGTATCTTTTAATGATGGCATGATGCGGTTGATGACCTTGCTCCCGTCGGAGCGGGTGCACCTTTATTGTGTCTCTAACTCCGGCGCATTGTGTCCGCTGTAGATCGAATGAGAACGCCATGACGACCTTCCTGCCCGCCGTTAGCTATGCCGCAGGGCCGAACTCCCGTTCAGTGACGACGGCGGACGTGAATGGGGACGGCAAGCCCGACCTCGTCGTCGCTGACCAGGGCGGCGGTGTTTCGGTGTTGCTGGGCAACGGCAGCGGCGGGTTCGCCGCCGCCACCAGCTACGCCGCGGGGTCGACCCCGATCTCGGTGACGACGGCGGACGTGAATGGGGACGGCAAGCCCGACCTCGTCGTCGCTGATTACAACGGTGGTGTTTCGGTGCTGCTGGGCGACGGCAGCGGCGGGTTCGCCACCGCCACCAGCTACGCCGCAGGGTCGACCCCGGCCTCGGTGACGACGGCAGACGTGAACCGGGATGGCAAGCTCGACCTCGTCGTCGCCAACGCGGGCGGCGGTGTTTCGGTGTTGCTGGGCGACGGCAGCGGCGGGTTCGCCACCGCCACCAGCTACGCCGCGGGGTCGCACCCCTATTCCGTGACGACGGCGGACGTGAATGGGGACGGCAAGCCCGACCTCGTCGTCGCTGATTACGGCGGCGGTGTTTCGGTGCTGCTGGGCGACGGCAGCGGCGGGTTCGCCACCGCCACCAGCTACGCCGCAGGGTCGGGCCCGATCTCGGTGAGGACGGCGGACGTGAACGGGGACGGCAAGCCCGACCTCGTCGTCGCTGACCAGGGCGGTGGTGTTTCGGTGCTGCTGGGCGACGGCAGCGGCGGGTTCGCCACCGCCACCAGCTACGCCGCAGGGTCGA
>CAXTUO010000608.1:0-3132 GCA_964247175.1 uncultured Acetobacteraceae bacterium
GCTGCGGCCTGGCGCATGTCGGCATCAGCTCGGACTTCGACGGCGGCGGCGGGTTTTCCGGCTGGCGGGATGCGTCGGAAAGCGGAAACCTGACGGCCGAGCTGGTGCGCCGCGGCTACGGCGCGGCGGAGATCGCGGCGCTGTGGGGCGGCAACTTCCTGCGCCTGCTGCGCCGGGCGGAGGAGGTTGCAGAGGCCGGGTGAGGCGATGCCGCGGTGGGGCAGGGGGCCTGGCAGATGGGGGAGGGACGGCGGCCCCGTGGGTCGCCGCCGCCCCCGGGGGCCGTTACACAGGCCGCAGCGACGATCGTTACGACGCGATCAAGGGTTCGGCGTTCCCGGGTTTGGCTGTTCCGCTTCGTCGCGGCGCGGAACCGGGCGTATTCACGCGCGCGCCTGCGATTCTTCGTCCAAGCCGAGGTGCCCTCGTAGCGCGCGAACGGGGGGACCTTCTGGCGGGGGGCGCCGAAGCGGCGCGTGGCCTCGGTCGGGCCGGGGGTGGAGGTGTCGCTCATGACAGGTGATCCCGTTTGGTTTGGCGCCCTCTGAACCACCGCATGGGTTTGGGCGCAAGAGGCGGCGTGCCAGGACGCCCGGCGCGTCATCCCAGGTAAGCCTCCCGCACGGCATCGCTGTGGAGCAGCTCAGGCCCCGGCCCCGAAAGCACGACCTCGCCGGATTGCAGCACGTACGCCATCTGTGCGATCTCCAGCGCCATGAACGCGTTCTGCTCCACCAGCAGGACGGTCACGCCGAGCTTGTTGATCGCCTGGATCGTTTCGAATACCTGGTCCACCACCTGCGGCGCCAGGCCCATGCTCGGCTCGTCCATCAGCAGCGTGCGGGGACGCGACATCAGGGCGCGGCCCATCGCCAGCATCTGCTGCTCCCCGCCCGACAGCGTGCCGGCCAGTTGGGTCAGGCGCTCCCGCAGCCGGGGGAACAAGGCCAGCACCCGGTCCAGCTCCGCCGCCAGCTCGCCGCGCGGGGAGCGGCGGCGGAACGCGCCCATGCGGAGGTTCTCCCGCACCGTCAGCCGGGCGAACACGCGCCGCCCTTCCGGCACCTGCACCAGGCCGAGCGGCACCAGGTCGTGCGGCGGCACGTCCGTGACATCCCGCCCAGCCAGCACCACGCGCCCGGCGCTCAAGGTGCGCAGGCCGCAGATGGCGTTGAGCGCCGTGGTCTTGCCCGCGCCGTTCGCGCCCACCACGGCGCAGATCGAGCCCTCCGCCACTGCCAGCGACACGCCCCGCAGCGCGCGGATGTTGCCGTAGCTGACGTGCAGGTCGAGCGCGGCCAGCGCGCTCATGGGTGCGTCCCGGGGCGGCTTTCCAGCGCGTCCATGCCGTGCCGGGCCGCACGCGCCCCGAGGTAGGCGGCGATCACCGTGGCGTCCCTACGGATCTCGGCAGGCGTGCCCTCGGCGATGCAGGCGCCGTGGTCCAAGACGCTGATGCGCTCGGAGATGCCCATAACGACGCGCATCTGGTGCTCGATCAGCAGGATCGTCAGCCCGTGCGCGTCGCGAAGGGTGCGGATCAGTTCGAGCATGGCGTGGCTTTCGACCGGGTTCATCCCGGCGGCCGGCTCGTCCAGCAGCAGCAGCACCGGCTCGATGGCCATGGCGCGGGCGATCTCCAGCCGGCGCTGGTCGCCGTAGGGCAGGTGGCGGGCCAGGCGGTCGCCGCGCCCGGCAAGGCCCACCGCCCCCAGCAGCGCCCGCGCCCGCGCGACGGTGTCGCGGAGCTGTTGGCGGTGCGAGGGCGTGGCGAGCAGCGCGCCCAAGAAGGACTCCGGCCGCCGGGCGTCCACGCCGACCATGATGTTCTCGATGGCCGTCAGGTCGGGAAACAGCCGGATGTTCTGGTAGGTGCGCGCGATGCCGTGCTTGGCGACCACGTCCGGACGCAGGCCGTCGATCCGCACGCCGTCCAGGCGGATTTCCCCCGCGCTGGGCTGCACGAAGGAGGTCAGGCAGTTGAACAGCGTGGTCTTGCCGGCGCCGTTCGGGCCGATCACGCTGTGGATGGCGCCCCGGGGGACCTCCAGGTCCACCTGGCTGATCGCCAGCAGGCCGCCGAACCGCTTGCTGACCCCACGCGCGGAAAGCAGTGGTCCGGTCACGCCGCTTCCCGGTGCGCGATGGCCTTTGGACTCAACCCCTCCGGCTTCAGCCGCACCACCGCGATGATGACGAGGCCGTAGATCAGGTATCGGTACTCCCCGAGGTCGCGCAGCACCTCCGGCGCCCCGATCAGCGCGGCGGCGCCGACCAGCACGCCGGGCAGGCTGCCGATGCCGCCCACCACCAGGATCGCCAGCACGTTGACCGAGACCAAAAGTTGAAAACTCTGCGGAAACGCCGAGCCGACCATGCCGGCGAAGATGCCGCCCGCCAGCCCGGCGAACGCGGCGCCCATGGTGTAGGCGGACAGCTTCACCCGGACCAGCGCGATGCCTAAGGCCTGCGCCACGTCCTCGTCCTCGCGCACGGCCAGCCACCGCCGGCCCAGCCCGGAATGCTGCACCCGCCACGCGACGTATCCGGCCAGCGCCGTCAGGCTCGCGGTCATGTA
Source organism: uncultured Acetobacteraceae bacterium (assembly GCA_964247175.1). Taxonomy (GTDB): domain Bacteria; phylum Pseudomonadota; class Alphaproteobacteria; order Acetobacterales; family Acetobacteraceae; genus CAHJXG01. The sequence continues at coordinate 2,579 of CAXTUO010000608.1, forward strand.
GAACAATTGGGTGGGCGAGCTGAGCACGACGCCGAACAGAGCGGGCTTGGGGATGTTGACGATGCCCTGCGCGCCCCCCAGCAGCGGCTTGAGCATGTCGGACAGCACCAGCACGCGGATGATCTCGCCCAAGCCAAGCGTCGCGATGGCGAGGTAGTCCCCGCGCACCTTCAGCACCGGCAGGCCGAACAGGAACCCGGCGGCGGACGCGGCCAGGATCGCGAAGGGCAGGGCCGCGAAGAACGGCAAGTGCCCGCCCATGCCCGCCGGGTCCGCCGTCAGCAGCGCCACCGTGTAGGCGCCCACGGCGAAGAAGGCGACAAAGCCGAGATCGACCAGCCCGGCCAGCCCCAGCTCGATGTTCAGGCCCAGCCCCATCAGCGTGTAAAGGCAGACCAGCATCATGACCTGCGCGACGAAATCGTTGGTCAGCGCCGGCAGGGCCAGCACCGCCAGCAGGAGCAGCAGCCGCAGCGCCAGCCTGGCCCGGGCCGGCAGCCGGGCGAACGCCCCGGCGCCGGGGCGGGCCGCCAGCAGGGCGCCGACTGCCGCCG
>CAXTUO010000609.1:0-3128 GCA_964247175.1 uncultured Acetobacteraceae bacterium
CGCCATGCATTCGACGCGAATGGGAGCGCGGCACTTTGGATGTTGAGATGATGGTCCTATTCAGGCGCCTTCATCTTGCTTGCGCATCCTTGCGGAACGTCAAGGCGCCGCCCGCTGCGGAGATGCGGTTCAGGCGTCGGGACCACGGCGGTAACGAGGAAATGGCGGGGCTGCGGGGCTGAAACGCGGACTGGCCCGCCCTTTATGTCGGGGCAGCGCGCGGGACAGCGCCCGCGCCGACCTTTCCGATGGAATCCTCATGCCGCAGATTTCAGACAGCCCGTTGTTCCAGCCGTTCACGCTGGGCGACCTCCAGCTCAAGAACCGCGTCGTCATGGCGCCGCTGACCCGCAGCCGGTCCAGCGACGCCGGGGTGCCGCCGGACTTCGCGGCGGACTACTACGCGCAGCGCGCCACCGCCGGGCTGATCGTGTCGGAGGCGACCAACATCTCGGCGCAGGCCCGCGGCTACGCGCTGACGCCCGGCATCTGGACGGCGGAGCAGGTCGCGGCCTGGCAGCACGTCACCCGCGCCGTGCACGCGCAGGACGGGCGCATGGTGCTGCAGCTTTGGCACACGGGCCGCATCTCCCACCCGAGCCTGCATGGCGGCGCGCTGCCGGTGGCGCCGTCCGCCATCAAGCCGTCCGGCCAGGCCTTCACCAACAGCGGGTTGCAGGACCACGTGACGCCGCGCGCCCTGGAAACCGACGAAATCCCCGCCATCGTCGCCGACTACCGCCACGCCGCCCGGTGCGCCCGGGACGCGGGCTTCGACGGCGTGGAGATCCATTCCGCCAACAACTACCTGCTGGAGCAGTTCATCCGGGACAGCACCAACAAGCGGACCGACCGCTATGGCGGCCCGCTGGAGAACCGGCTGCGCTTCCCGCTGGAGGTGGTGGCGGCGGTGACGGAGGTTTGGGGCGGCGGCGCCCGGGTCGGCATCCGCATCTCGCCGGGCACCACGGCGCCGGGCGACACCCCGCTCGACAGCGACCCCATGGGGACCTACGGCGCCTATATCGATGCGCTGTCCCGGTTCGGCCTGATGTACATCCACGACATCGAGGGGGTGACGCAGATGAGCCGCGATCCCAACGGGATCGACTACCCGGCGCTGCGCCGGCGGTTCGGCGGCGCCTACGTCGCCAACAACAACTACGGGCGCGAGCTTGCGGACAAGACCCTGGCCGAAGGCAACGCCGACCTGATCAGCTTCGGCCGCCCGTTCATCGCCAACCCCGACCTGGTGGACCGCCTGCGCACCGGGGCGCCGCTCGCCGATGCGCCGAAGCAGTACTGGTATGGCGGGGACGCGACGGGGTACTCGGATTGGCCGGGCATGCAGGGGCAGATCAAGGTGGCGGCCTGATCCCGGGCGGGCCTGCCGGGGATGGCGCTGCGAACGAAGCGGCCCGGCCCGCGTTGAACCGCGTGCCGGGCCTGGCAGGCCCTTCAAGCCAGATGGACCGTGATGCCGCCTCCTGATCCCTACGCGACGCTTGGCGTCGCCCGCGATGCGACGCCCGAGCAGGTCCGCTCGGCGTTCCGCAAGCTGGCCAAGAAGCACCACCCCGACCTCAACCCCGGCAATGCCGCCGCCGAAGCGCAGTTCAAGGCGGTCAACGCGGCCAACGAGTTGCTGTCCGATCCCGACAAGCGCGCCCGCTTCGACCGCGGCGAGATCGACGCCGCGGGCGACCCGGCGGCGCCGGAGCCGCCGCGCTACCGCCGCTACGCCGACGCGGCGGAGGGCGGACGCTACCGGGCGGGGCCGGACGACAGCCAGCCGTTCGGCGATATCTTCGGCGATTTCCTCAACCGCGGCGGCGAGCCTCTGCGCATGCGCGGCGCCGACGCGCATTATGCGCTCGCGGTTGATTTCCTGGATGCCGTCACCGGCGCGACCCGCACCCTGGCCTTGCCGGACGGCCGCACGCTCGACGTGAAGATCCCGGCAGGGATCGAGGACGGGCAAACCCTGCGCCTCAAGGGCCAGGGCGGCGCAGGGTGGAACGGCGGGCCGGACGGCGACGCGCTGATCGAGATCCACATCAACCCGCACCCGTTCTTCACCCGGGACGGCGACGACATCCACGTCACCCTGCCGGTGACGCTGCAGGAGGCCGTGCTCGGCGGGCGCATCACGGTCCCCACGCCCTCGGGCAGCGTGGCGATGACGGTGCCCAAGCGGTCCGACACCGGCACCCGCCTGCGGCTGCGCGGGCGCGGCATCCCGGCCCATGCCGGGCGGCCCGCCGGCGACCAGTACGTGACCTTGCACGTCACCCTGGCCGACGCGGACGACGCGCTTGAAGCGTTCCTGCGCGGCTGGACCCCGGCCAACCCCGGCAACCCGCGCCGCGCGATGGAGGGTGCATGATCACCGTTCAAACCCTGTCCGCCACCGTGGGCGTCGCGGAAGCGGAGATCACCCGCTGGGTGGAGCTGACCTGGCTGTGCCCGGACGGCGCACCCGGCGGCTGGTTGTTCCGGGAGGTGGACGTGGCCCGCGTGCGCCTGATCGCCGAGCTGCGGTCGCTGCACATGGACGAGGACGCGATGCCCGTGGTGCTGTCGCTCATGGACCAGCTTTATGCGGCCCGGCGGCGGATGCGGCTGCTGCAGCAGGCGGTGGACGAGGCTGCGCCGGATGCGGTGCGGGCGCGGCTGCGGGTGTTGCTGGAGGGGGCGATGGCGGATCAGGAGTGAAGGGTCGTGCCTTGTCCGCTTGACGAAGTGGTGCAGTCCGGTTGGATGCCTGTCCCGCTCATTCCAACCACATCGGGATGATGGATGCGGCGAGCAGGACGCCCAGCACGGCGTTGAGCACCCGCCACTGCCGCTCGGTCCGCAGCAGCCGTGCAAGCAGCAGCCCGGCCGCGCACCAGAGCGACAGCGACACGGCCGCCGCAAGGCCGAAGGCCGAACCGAGCAGAAGCGCAAGCTGCAACGGCCCGCTGGCAAGGGCGGCGAACGACGCCGCGGCGCCCAGCGTCATTGCCCAGCCTTTCGGGTTCAGCCAAAGCAGGCCGGCTCCCCCCAGGAAGCTCGTGGGCACTCCCATGTTGGCGTTCATGTTCGGCTGCCCGCTCCTCGCGATCTTCCAAGCGAGCCAAAGCAGG
>CAXTUO010000610.1:0-3128 GCA_964247175.1 uncultured Acetobacteraceae bacterium
CCCGACCAGTGATATAGGGTGGCTAACCACCTAAACGAACGGTATTGGGCTTAACCGTCCTGTCCTGGCTTATCCCCGTCGTGCTGGTCGTGGTTTGGGAAGCCTCGGCGCGATGGGGCGGGTTGTCGCCGTAGGTGCTGCCTGCGCCGAGCAAGGTGGTGCAGACCGCCGCGCGCCTGCTCGCCGATGGGCAGCTGCTGGCCGACATGGGGATCAGCCTGCTGCGCGCCGGCGCCGGGTTCGTGATCGGCGGGTCGGTTGGCTTCGTGCTGGGCATCGCCGTGGGCTTCTCGCCGGTGGCGGAAGCGCTGCTGGACCGCAGCGTGCAGATGCTGCGCGCCGTTCCTGGCCGTGCTGCCGCTCGTGATCGTCTGGTTCGGCGTGGGGGAGGGAGCGAAAGTCTTCCTGGTCTCGCTCGGCGTGCTGTTCCCGATCTATGTCAACACGGTGCTTGGCATCCGCCAGGTCGACCCGAAGCTGCTGGAGATGGGCCGGGTGCGCGGCCTCGGCCCGTGTGGCAGCTGGTCCGCCGGATCGTCCTGCCCGGCGCCCTGCCGTCCATCCTGAACGGCGTCCGCTATGCGCTCGCGACCGCGTGGCTCGCGCTGGTGGTGGCGGAAACGATCGCCGCCAGCTCCGGCATCGGCTTCCTGGCGATGGACGCGCGGGAGTTCCTGCGCACGGACGTGATCGTCATGGCGATCGTCATCTACGCCCTCATCGGCGTCGCCGCCGACTCGCTGGCCCGGCTGCTGGAGCGCAGGCTGCTCGCCTGGCACCCGAGCTACGGGGCGCCGCGGCCATGACCGCCGTCGCCGTCCACGGCCTGCGCCGGATCTATGACGGCCGGGCGGTGATCGACGGGCTGGATCTCGTGATCGGGCGCGGCGAGTTCGTGGCGCTGCTGGGCGAGAGCGGGTGCGGCAAGACGACGCTGCTGCGGGCGCCGGCCGGGCTGGACCCGGTCGATGGCGGCACGATCACCGGCCCCGTGCAGCCTGCCGTCGTGTTCCAGGAGCACCAGCTGCTGCCGTGGGACACGCTGTGGCGCAACGTTGCGCTCGGCCTGCCGGCGCGCACCGGGCGCGCCCTGGCCGAGGCGGCGTTGACGGAGGTTGGGCTGGCGGGGCGGATGGACGAGTGGCCGCGCAACCTGTCGGGCGGGCAGGCGCAACGGGTGGCGCTGGCCCGGGCGCCGAGCTGGCACGCCGGTTCCCGGCCGCGCGGGTTGAAGCGGACCCGATATTCGTGTGCGATGGGCCTGTCTGGAGTTTCGCCGAGGTGACGGCAGGCATCGACCTCGCGCTGGCCCTCGTGGAGCAGGATCTCGGCCGTGCGGTGGCGCTCGACGTGGCGCGCCGCCTCGTGGTGTTCCTCAAGCGCCCCGGCGGACACACGCAGTTCAGCGCGGCGCTGTTGCTGCAAGGCGCGGAGGACCGGTTCGGCGCCCTCCACCGCTGGATGGGCGAGCATCTGGATGGGAACCTGTCGCTCACCGCCCTCGCCACCACGCCGTAGGGCTACCGCAGCCGGCTTGCCGCACGCGCAATTTAGCGATTGAACTCCGCTATACGCGGGCGGTGCTGGCCCGTACCGACCCGCCCTGTGTGCTGGTGGGGAGCGACCCTGGACAGCACGCCAAGTCCACCGGAAACTCACGGCCTAAAGTATGGTAGTGCCATGAATCCAAATACGATCTTCGGCCAATGCCTGTGCGGTACGTTTCGCTTCAAGGTTGACGGGCCAGTTGGGGAAGTGCACCTATGCCGCCGCGCCAGTGGCACGGCGTTTTCCGCCAGCGCTCGGGTCCCGATCAAGGATTATCGGGTAATCAGCGAGATGGGCATGGTCAGCGAATGCGAGTCCTCGCCTGGCGCCCACAGGACCTTCTGCTTCAAGTGTGGGTCGCCAGTGTTCGCAGGGGTGGAAGCAGACCCTGGGCACGTCCGCATCAGGTTGGGAACCCTTTCCCGGGAAGCTCAGGCCACGATCACAGCCCATGTCTGGGTCGGGTCAAAAGCGAGCTGGATCAGCTTGCATGAGACATCCCACGGTATCTTTGCGGAGCCGGCGGTCCGTTGTTGTAGTTTCAACAAACTCGCCCAAACCTGGATCACAGGACCGCAAGGGACCGGACCAAGCTGTGCGCCGCAGCGCCTGGCACCCGCGCCATGCCGTCAATCGTCTGGTGCAGCAGGGATGCCGGGGTGGGCCTAGCTCCAACAAACGGCGAACCCGTGTCAGGTAGAGCGCGGCACCTGCATAGGTGACGGCGATCAGCACCATCGCAGGCTCAGGTCCAAGTCAACTGACGGCCAGCCCGGCCATCCCCGGTCCCAGCATGTCAACCAGTGCATGGACTGCGGTGTCGAGCGCGTTGACCCGATCCAGCGTCACCGGAGGAACCAAGCGGGGCAGCAGGCTCCGGATGCCGGACGCGCCCAACGGGCCGGGTAAAGGAGAACATCACCGCCAAAGGAAACAGAACGAATGGGCTGGTCCAGCCAATCCAGCTCGCGCTGCCCGGCGCCATCGTGAACAGGGCGCTCGCGGCAAGGTCGGCCTTGACGGCGGTCGTCGACCCGTAGCGGTCAAGGACCGCGCCCGTAACCGGGCTGGCCGCCGTTGCCGCCGCCTATGGGTTCGGCTTTTCGGGCATCATCCCGGCGTATGTGATGGCGACCCGCGACCTGTTCCCGTCCGCCAAGGCATCGTGGCGGGTGCCGCTGGTGCTGTTCACGGGCATGAGCGGGATGGCGTTCGGCAGCTGGTTTGCCGGGCGCATCTACGACCACTTCGGCTTCTACGCCCCAGCCTTCGGCGCCGTGGTGGTGTTCAACGTTGCCAACCTCCTGCTGATCGGCTTTCTGGTGCTGCGTCAGCCGGGACGTGGGCACGTGGCAAGCACGCGACTGCTTCCGGGTTGAGGGAGGCGTGTGGCAAGAAACAATCAGGCGGCCCGGCACTGCAGGCGTTCCCCGCCCAGGGCATCGCCAAGCCGGAAAGCAACCCGATCGGGCCGCAAAGGCGAGGGAGAAGATCCGATGTTCGCCGTGATATTCGAAGTCCAGCCGCATCCGGACAAGTGGGACGGCTACTTCGACGTGGCGCGGGTGCTCCGGCCCGAG
>CAXTUO010000611.1:0-3126 GCA_964247175.1 uncultured Acetobacteraceae bacterium
GACCGGGTTCGGCTTCCCGGACGGGCGGTTCCGCTTCGCCCCGGATTGGGCCGCGGTCGGCCCGCACCATGCCGGCATGCCGGCGCTTCCGGACCACTGGGCCGCAACGGAGGAGGCGACGCCCGACTACCCGTTCCGCCTGGTCGCGGCGCCCGCGCGCCAATTCCTCAACACGAGCTTCACCGAAACGCCGGGCAGCCGGAAGCGCGAGGACCGGCCCACCGCCCTGGTCCACCCGGACGACGCGGCGCGCCTCGGCATCACGGAAGGTGGCCGGGTGACGCTCGGCAACGCGCAGGGGGCTGTCACGGTGCACGCGCGCATGGCGGCTGGCCTGCAGCCCGGCGTGGTGGTGGTCGAGAGCGTGTGGCCCAATGCCGATTTCACCGGCGGCGTCGGCATCAACGCCCTGACCAGCGACGCGCCGGCCGCGCCCAATGGCGGCGCGGTGTTCCACGACACCGCCGTGTGGATGCGCGCCGAGCCTGCCTTGGCCCTGGCAGCGGAATAGCCCGGTCTGCTACGGTGGCGGTATGGTGGCCATGAAGCCAGAGAACGTGATGGAATGGACGCCCATGCCGGACAGCACGGCACGCGCGGACTACCATCGCGACCAGTTCGGCTGGATGCTGCAGCAGGCCGAGCTGCTGCGCGCCGGCCGCCTCGATGACCTTGACCGGCACTCGCTGGCTGAACTGCTGACCGACATGGCCGGCTCAGACAAGCGCGCCTTTGAAAGCGCCATGCGCGTCCTGCTGCAGCACATGCTCAAGGTGCTTGTGCAACCGGAGAGGCTGACCCGGAACTGGCTCTACTCCATCGCCGTGCAGCAGGTGGAGGCGCGCCGCCTGACCGAAATGGAGCCGGGGATGCGCCCATTCCTGCCGGGCCTATACGCCGCCGCCTATGCGGACGCTCGCCGCCTGGCCTCTGTGGAGACCGGCATCGCGCTCACCCGGTTCCCGGCCGAGAACCCCTGGAGCATGGAAGAGGCGCTGGCCTATGTGCCGCCCGAACCCGCGCCCCATGGCGCGAAGCGCCGAAAGACGACGTAGCGCCCACCTACCCAGTCGCGTGCCGCTGCAAGTCCTCCAGCGTGCAGTAATCCAAGGCCGACGCCTCCGTCGCGTGCAGGGCGACGCGGGGCGCGCAGCCGGCCAGGAACGCTTCCTGCCAGCGCGGCGCGCACAGGCACCAGCGGTCGCCAGGCTTGAGGCCGGGGAAGCCGTACTCGGGCCACGGCGTTGAAAGGTCGTTGCCCCGGCTGCGACTGAAGGCCAGGAACTCGGCCGTGACTTCGGCGCAAACGGTGTGGCTGCCCACGTCCTCCGGACCGGTCTCGCAGCAACCGGTGCGGGTGGACCCGGTCATCGGGTCGAGCGAGCAGGTCGCCAACGTGCCGCCCAGGACGTTGTAGCGCGGGGCGGCGCGGCGGCGGTTAGGGTCGGTGTCATCGAGCGGCACGGCGGGAACTCCCTGTGGAGCGAAGGAGATGCGGCTTGGCCGCCCGCCTGTCCAGCGTCGCGACTGGAAACGGGTGCTTAGCGACGGCGTGCCACGCTGCCCGGCACGTTGCCCGGGATCAGCCGTCCTTGGGCGCGTAAGCCACGCAGTAGCCCTTCGGGTTGATCTTGCCCGCCACGATCTTGCAGGCGTCCGGATCGACCCATTGCGCGCACTTGTCGCATTCCTGGCCGTCCTTGGGCGTGTTCTGGTACTGGACCAGCTCCTGCGCGATCTTCTCCTCCTCGGCGCGGGCGGAAGATGCAGCGGCCACGCCCGCAACGCCGGCGGCGAGCATCGCCCCGGTGCGCAGCATGTCACGGCGGGACGTCCCATTGCGGTCTTGCATCAGCGGCTTCCTCCTCGTTGCGGTCCCGTCCATTCGGAGGGATCAATTGAGATCGCGGACGTTGACGTGCACCCAGGCACGCGGTTGCATCATGCGACGCGTTTAAGGCTCAATTCTGACCAAATCGCGGACAGCGAAGCGACGAGGTGGGCGATGTCGGCGTCGGTGTGCAGCGGCGACGGCGTGATGCGCAGCCGCTCCGTGCCGCGCGGCACGGTCGGGTAGTTGATCGGCTGGAGGTAAACCCCGTACTGCTCCAGCAGCCGGTCGCTGATGTGCTTGCACAGCGCGGCGTCGCCCACCATCACCGGCACGATGTGGCTCGGGTTGTCCATGTGCGGCACCCCGGCTGCGTCCAGCGCCGAACGCACCTGCGCCACCCGGCGCTGCTGCCCGTCCCGCTCGGCAGAACTGGTCTTGAGGTGGCGGATGCTGGCCAGCGCGCCCGCGCACACCGCCGGCGGCAGCGCCGTGGTGAAGATGAAGCCCGAGGCGAAGCTGCGCACGAAGTCCACCACCGCGGCGGAGCCTGCGATGTAGCCGCCGACCACGCCGAAGCCTTTGGCCAGCGTGCCCTCCATGACCGTGATGCGGTGGGCCAGGCCTTCCCGCTCCGCGATGCCGCCGCCGCGCGGGCCGTACAGCCCCACCGCGTGCACCTCGTCCAGGTAGGTGATGGCGCCGTGCTTCTCCGCCACGTCGCAGATCTCGGCCACGGGGGCGATGTCGCCGTCCATGGAGTAGATGCTCTCGAACACCACCATCTTCGGCCGCGCCGGGTCGATCTGGGACAGCCTGCGGTCCAGGTCCTCCGGGTCGTTGTGGGCGAACACCATCTTCTCGGCCCGGCTGTGGCGGATGCCCTCGATCATGGACGCATGGTTCAGCGCGTCCGACAGCACGACGCAGCCCGGCAGGCGCGCGCCGAGCGTGCTCAGCGCCGCCCAGTTCGACATGTAGCCGGAATTGAACAGCAGCGCGCTTTCCGCCTGGTGGAGGTCGGCGATCTCCTCTTCCAGCATGACGTGGTAATGGTTGGTGCCGGCGATGTTGCGGGTGCCGCCGGCCCCGGCGCCGCACTTGTCCAACGCCTCGTGCGACGCTTCAAGCACCAGGGGGTGCTGCCCCATGCCGAGGTAGTCGTTGGAGCACCAGACCGTCACGTCGGATGGCGCCCGCTCACCCAGGTGCACGGCGGTCGGGAACGCGCCGGCCCGGCGCTGCAGGTCGGCGAACACGCGGTAGTTGCCGCCCTGCCGCAGGGTGTCAAGCTC
>CAXTUO010000612.1:0-3115 GCA_964247175.1 uncultured Acetobacteraceae bacterium
GAATGGCCGAGACGTAGATGGACTGGCCGAGCCGGGTGGCGATCTCCTGCCGGATCGGCTCGAAGCCGGGGTCCACGTGGTGGAGGTGGATAGCGGTCGCATCGGCTGGACGCTGCTGCCAAAGCAGGGCGACAGTCCGGCCGAGGATGCGCAGCATGCCGCGGACGCGCTGGAAGTTGGCCAGCGTGGCGGTCTTGGACGTGAAGGTGTCCAGCACGTCGGGGTGCAGCGGGTAACTGGCCGCGAAGCCGTCCAGCGTGTCCGCCCTTACAGCCTCAGGCGCTAATGCCCCAGCATTGTGACGCCACAGCTCGCCGTAGGCGCGGACCACCTCGGCGGCGCGCGCCTGGTCGATGCGGGCGAACAAACGGCGGCGCAGGATTTCGACGGTCTCGTCGTCCTCTGTGGGGTTCAGCAGCGTGGCCTTGCGCGCGGACACGCTTTCGGCCTCGGCCATTTTGCTGGCGACGAGTTGGTTCTCGTCGGAATAGGCGTCACCGCCCTTGCCGTCCTTGCCGATGGCGAGGGTGTAGACCAGGGCGGCACGCGGCGAGGACTCGACGGCCTTGAACAGGCTGGTCAGAAAGGCCGTGAGCTGATCGCTGGCGCCGCGGCGTCTCCAGACCTTGCGCAGGTAGATTGCAAGCTCGTCCAGCAGAATGAGCGCGGGGTCGCCGCCGAACAGTTCGGCAATCGTCTCGGCGCCGGGCGCGATGCCCTCCTCGTCGGAGCGCCGGACGCGCTCATACCCGTCCCGGCCGGCGAGGGCATAGGCGATCTCGCCCCACGGAGTGCGGGCGAGCACGCCGTCGCCCATGCTGCGGCCATTGGCCGGGTCGGCGTTCTCGCCGTCGAAGGCTGCGACGCGGACGGCGCCGCGCGGGATCAGGGCGGGGTCGATGAACTCGGCCGGGTTCGCGACGCCGTGCATACCCCGGGCGGCGTGGACCAGCGCGATCAGGCCGTGAGTTTTGCCGCCGCCGAAAGAGGTGTCGAGGCGGAAGATGGCCGCGACTGAACCTTGGCCGCTGATCCGGCCGCAGACGTTCCGCAGCAGGGATTGTAGGCCGCGGGTGGGATGGGTGTTCGCGAAGAATTTTGCGGGATCGGTGTACTCGTCCGGCCCGCCTTGGTTTTTGACGACATGGGCGAGGTCTGCGGCAAAGTCGCTGTCGCTGATCGCGCCGGCGAGCACGTCAGGGCGTGGCGTGCAAAGGTCGTAGATTACTGGAACCAAGCCACACACCGATCGAGAAAGTTTCTGATTACTTAATGGTGCTGTCGAGAATTGTGCCAGTCAACGATCGAAGTGCTAAACCCTACTAAATATTGCTTTAATGAATAATCGCTGAATTTACCTAAAACTCTTGTTAACATCATTAGTACAAATTTTCTTTGTTGTATATCGCTAGGTGCATGTTGCTGCCGGTAGCGGCATCTTTGATGCGGAGCCGTTTCCGTGGCCCTCGGCGCGCTCGGCTAACGGTCGTGCCGTCCTAAGCAAGACTTATCCAGATTGTGCGGGTTTGACACTCAGCCACACGCTTCCAGTGCAAATATGTCGCTACATGTAGCGTTAGGTAGCTAAATCACGTCCAGTTCGAGAACCGTAGCCTCTCCTGGGTTGAGGCGGACGGAAACGACCGCCGTCTCCCGAAGGGCTCCGACTACCAGCGCGTTGAAGAAGTCGGCTTTCAGGCGAAAGGGTTTGGTCGAAGGCTGACGGCAAGCACTGCGATCTGATCCGCGCTGAAGGCGACGAGGAGCAGAATGCACCCATCATTCCCGGTCGGCATGGCGCCAAACCAGACCGAAACCCGTGCTCGGAACCCTCGTGGGGTCCCAGCACCGGTCAGCAGACGCATGATCAATCCCAGGTTATACCCGGCGACGTGGATCAGGTAGCGCTTGTGGACGTTGTCCCGGCCGCGCAGCCAGGTCCGGCGCATGCCGCCGCGATCCAGGATCAGTGCAAAACCGCGTTCCACGAGTTCGGCGCGCAGCTTGAACGCCTGCCGGGCCACTTCGGACAGCAGCCGGGCGCGGTTGTTGTAGACGGCGCGGCGCGCAGCATCGTCGCCGCGCCAGCGCAGGAACCCGTCGCGCCGAGGCTCGGACACGCGGCTCTTCCACGGCCCATCCTCCATCGCTTTCAGGCCCGCGCGGGAGTGGTAGCCCTTGTCGGCGACCAACTCGGCAGGAGCCTCGGGCGTCGGTTCCGCATCAACGGCGGCGAGGTGCGTCGCCGCGCTCGCCAGCGTGCCCGGCAAGGTCGCGGTGTCGCCCTGGTCGGCGGGGTGCATCTCGGCCGCCACCACCGCGCCGGTATCCAGGTCCACCGCATGCTCCGGCTTGTAGGCCAGGTGCGTGCGGCCGTCCTTCATCCGGGCGATCCGCGCATCCGGGTCGGCGGGACTTTCCCAATCCGTGTTGGACAGCGTCTTGCCCTTGCGGCCACGATCCAGCCGGATCAGGTCGTCTGCCGTGGGTGTCTCGATGCCGCTTTCGGCGGCCATGCGCCGCAGCATCTCGCGGTAGGTTTCGCCACCCTCGCGCCGCACGATCGCGCGCAGCGCCGCGTTGGCCTCCATCGTCGAACCGTCGACGCCGATCCGCTCGCCGCGGACCAGGCCGTGCTCGGCCAGGCGCTGCAGCACCCAGGTGAAGACCTGGTCGTGCAGCTCAAGCGGCAGGCGCGAGCGGGTGCGGCTCAGCCAGGAATGGTCGGGCACCGGCTCGCGCTCGCCCAACCGCAGGAACTCGCGCAGCGACAGGCTGTCCGAACAGCGCCATTCCAGCCCGCGCTCGCTGTCGATGCCTTCGAAATAGCCGACCAGCAGCATGCGGAAGTAGCGGCCCGGCGGCAGCGACGGACGGCCCCGCCGTGCTGCGTAAAGTGGGGCGCAAACACCCTCTACGAACCCATCAAAGCCCGCCGCCACCAGCTCCGCCTGCAGCCGGTCATAGAAGGCGTGCCCGGGTGACCGTGGCAGCTCCGCCCATGACACCATCATGTCCGACTGGCGTTCCCGTTGCCGTCCCAGCGCCATCCGCTACCAGCCATCCTTGTCAGGGAGACAAGGAATCAAGCCAAGCCGATTTCGTCAACAGGCTG
>CAXTUO010000613.1:0-3105 GCA_964247175.1 uncultured Acetobacteraceae bacterium
GGGCCGGAGCCGAACACGAACAGCATGACGTGCGCCAGGAACGCGGTCGCGTTGCTGTCGATGATGGTGCTGTAGGCCCGGCGGAACCCGGTTTCCAGCGCGTTGAGCGGCGTGCGCCCGGCGTGCACCTCCTCCCGCACCCGCTCGTTGATCAGGATGTTGGCGTCCACCGCCACGCCGAGCGTCAGCAGGATGCCCGCCATGCCGGGCAAGGTGAGCGTCGCCCCGAGCAGCGACAGCAGCCCGATCTGCAAGACCAGGTTGACCAAGAGCGCGATGTTGGCGAACCAGCCGAACAGCCCGTAGAACACCGCCATGTAGGCAATTACCAGCAGGAAGCCGACCGCGAGCGCGACCGCGCCGTTGCGGATGCTGTCGGCGCCAAGCTCCGGCCCGACGCTGCGCTCCTCGACCACGGTGAGTGGGGCGGGGAGGGCGCCGGCGCGGAGCAACACCGCAAGATCCTGGGCGCTGCGGGCGTTGAAGTTGCCGCTGATCTGGCCGCGCCCGCCGGTGATCGGCGTTTGGATCACCGGGGCGCTGATCACCTTGTCGTCCAGCACGATGGCGAAGCGGCGGCCGACGTTGGCGCTGGTCACATCGCCGAAGCGCCGGGCGCCCACGCTGTCGAAGGTGAAGTTCACCACCCAGCGGCCGTTCTGGCTGTCCTGGCCCGGCCGCGCGTCCGTCAGGCTCGCGCCGTCCACCTCGACCCGGCGGCGCACCGGCTCCCGGACGTTGGGCTGGCCCTCCATCGGCAGGAAGTCCACGCCGGGCGGCGGCGCCGCGGCGAGGTTCGCCGTCTCGTCCAGCAGGCGGAAGGTCATGCGCGCGGTGCGTCCGAGCAGCTCCTTGATGCGATTCGGGTCCTCGACGCCGGGCAACTGCACGACGATGCGGTCGGCGCCCTGCCGGGTGATGACGGGATCGAGCACGCCGGTCTCGTCGATGCGGCGGCGGATGATCTCGATGGATTGCAGCACGGCGGAGTTGGCGCGCTCGCGCAGCGCGGCGGGGGACAGGGACAGCGCGACCTCGTTGTCTCCGGCGGTCACGTCGTACTCGGCTGGTCCTGTGGAGGTTGCGGCTTCCCGCAGCAGGCGCACCGCCTCGTCCTGCTGCGGTCCCGGGTTGATGCGGATCAGCACGCGGTTCTGCGCCGGCTGCGCCTGCGGCGGCTGGAAGCCCGTCACCTTGCCGCGCAGCGCCGTCCGTGCACCATCCGCCATGCTGTCCAGCCGCTCGCGCACGACCGCGGCCATATCGACCTCCAGCAGCAGGTAGCTGCCACCGCGCAGGTCGAGGCCGAGGTGCACCTGCTGCCACGGCAGCCAGCTTGCCGGCGCGGGCAGCAGGTTGGGCAGGCAGAGCAGCGCGCCCAGGACGCAGACGCCGAGGATCAGCGCGATCTTGAGGCGGCTGAAGTACATCATGGCGGGCGTGGGTCCTCGGTTGCAGAGGCCCCGGGTATGCCGAGGTCCCCAGGGAGACGCAAGAGACGGACGCAAGCCTGCGCCTTGGCCGCATGGGGCCGGGACTGCTACAGCGGGGCATGATCCAGCATCCCTTACGCATCGGCGTCGCCGGCGCCGGGCATTTCGGGCGCTTCCACGCGCTGAAGGTCGCGAGCAACCGCCGTGCGGTGCTGGCGGGCCTATTCGACCCGGACCACGCCCGCGCCGCCGCCGTGGGGCGGGAAGCCGGGGGGGCGGCGGCGATGCCGTGGGCCGAGCTGCTGTCGGCCTGCGACGCCGTGATCGTGGCGGCGCCGGCGGAAGCGCACTTCGCGCTGGCGACGCAGGCGCTGGAAGCCGGGCGGCACGTCTTGATCGAGAAGCCGATGGCCGCCACATTGGCGCAGGCCGACGCGCTGGCGGCGCTGGGCTGGTCCCGTGGCCTGGTGCTGCAAGTCGGGCACCTGTTGCGCTTTTCCTCGGAGCACCGCGCCATCTCCGCCCGGATCGCCCGGCCGCTTTACATCGAGGCGGCGCGGATTGCCCCCTACAAGCCGCGCGGCACGGACGTGTCGGTGATCCTCGACCTGATGATCCACGACCTCGACCTCGTGCTGGCGCTGGTGGACAGCCCGATCAGCAGCGTGGACGCGGTGGGCGCCGCGGTGTCCAGCCCGCTTGAGGACATCGCCAACGCCCGGGTGCGGTTCGAGAACGGCTGCGTCGCCACGATCACCGCGAGCCGCATCTCGCTCAAGACCGAGCGCAAGATGCGGCTGTTCTCGCAGGAGGGCTACCTTTCGGCGGACTTCGTGGCGCGCAAGCTGGTGATGATCGGCCGGGAGCGCGGCCTGCCCTTGCCCGGCACCGGCGGCTACCGGCGGGAGGAGGTCAACTGGACCGAGGGCGACGCCATGGGGGCGGAGCACGAGGCGTTCGTGAGCGCGTGCCTCGACGGCGCGCCGGTGGTGGTGGACGCCGCCGCCGGGCGACGCGCGCTGTCGGCGGCGCTGGACGTGGCCGACAGCATGGAAGCGTCACGCCGCCGTGCGCTGGCGTCCGGCCTGATCCATGACGTCCAGCACCTCGCGGGCAGCGGCCTCTGACGGCAGCCCTTCAGAAGGGCGCAGGCTGTCCAGGATGCCGGGAAAGGCGTCCTTCTGCGCCGTGGCCGCTGCGCCGTCCCGCAGCAGGTCGAGCGCGTGGCGGCCCAGCGTCTCGGCCGTGCAGTCCTGCTGCAGCAGTTCCGGCACGACGGCGCGGTCGGCCAGCAGGTTGAGCATCGCGACGAAAGGCACGCGGATCATGCGCCGGGCCATGGCGGCGGAGAGTGGGTTCACCCGGTAGGTCACGGCCATCGGCACCCCGGCCATCGCCAGCTCAAGCGTCGAGGTGCCGGACTTGGTGAGCGCGGCCGAGGCGGCGGCGTAGGCGTCGTGCTTGTCGGCCAGCTCCGTCACGATCAGCGGGGGGATCGGCCAGCCTGCGGCGGCGCGGCGCACCACGTCGGCGACGGCGGGCGACACCGGGAGCACCGGGCGCAGCGCCGGCTCGTGCAGCATCAGTCGTTTCAGCGTCGCGCCGAATACCGGCAGCAGGCGCGGCGCTTCCGACCGGCGGCTGCCGGGCATCAGGATCAAGACCGGCTGCC
>CAXTUO010000614.1:0-3097 GCA_964247175.1 uncultured Acetobacteraceae bacterium
AGCGGTTCCGCATCGTCGGCGACTACCTGTCCTATGAACCCTACGCCATCGCGCTCCGCCGCGGCGATCCGGCGTTCAGCGGCCTCGTGCGGCAGAGCTTCGAGCGCATGGCGCGGGAAGGCACCCTGGCCGCGCTTTACAACCGCTGGCTCACCCAGCCCTTGCCGACCGGCGCGGCGCTGAACCTGCCGATGAGTCCGCATTTGGCCGAGTTGTACCGGGCGCTCGGCAGCCCCGACTAGGCGTCAGGCCTCAGCCATCCCCATGCTGCACGGTGCGCGGCAGCTCCAGTTGTGCAGCAGCGCGCTGCCTTCGAACGCGACCTGGCATATCGCGGCGCGCACCCGACATTCCTCCTATGCCCCGTCCTTGGATTCCCCGCCGCGTGCTCGTCACGCCTTCCGCCCTCGCCTGGCCCTCCGGCGCCGCCACCGTGGAGCGTGCCGCCGCCCTCGGCTCCGAAATCATACGCCTCAACGCCGACCGGCTGAGCGGCCTGCCGGACGCCTATCGCGACGCGAAGACCACCATGGCGGTTGTCACGGCAAGCTCCAGCCGGCGCCGCCTGCAGGCGATCCCGCCCAGCGCCGACTGGCGGTTCGACCTGGCCGAGGGCTGCCCGGCGCATTGCTCCTACTGCTACCTCGCCGGCTCGCTCGCGGGTCCGCCGATCATCCGCGCCTACGCCAACCTGCCGGAGATCCTGGCCGAGCTGCCCGCCGCCCTGGGCCAGGGCCGCGTCACGTCGCTGTCCCCGGAGCGCGCGGCGGAGGGCACGACGTTTGAATGCTCCTGCTACACCGACCCGCTGGCCATCGAGCACCTGACCGGCGGCCTCGCCGCCTGCATCGCGCATTTCGGCGCCTGGAATGCTCCCGTGCAGCTTCGCTTCACCACCAAGTTCGACGCAGTCGGGCCGCTGCTGGATCTCCCGCACCACCGGCGGACGCGCATCCGCTTCTCCGTCAACGCCCAAGCGGCAGAGCGGCACGAGGGCGGGGCGCCCCGCATGGCGGCCCGGCTCGCGGCGCTCCGCGCGGTGGCCGGGGCGGGCTACCCGGTCGGCCTCACGGTTGCGCCTATCATGCGGGTGCCGGACTGGGCGGCGGCCTACGACCGCCTGTTCGCCGACGTGGCCTTGGCGCTCGACGGCATTGCCGACGTGGACCTCACGGCCGAGCTGATCACCCACCGGTTCACCCCGAAGTCGAAGGAGGTGCTTGCCGGCTGGTATCCCGGCAGCCCGCTCGAAATGGACGAGTCGCAGCGGGCGCGGAAGATGACCAAGTTCGGCTCGGTCAAATGGGTGTTCCCGAAGGAGCAGATGGCCGAGATGCGCGCAACCCTGCAAGCCGCGCTGGCCCGGCACTTGCCAGCGGCGCGTCTCTTATATTGGACTTGATCATCAAGATCGGTCTGATCTGTCATAAATACGTCATAAAACTGAAACATGTTTGTCGCCGTTCCTGCCTAGGGTGCGGCCATTCGCAACCGGACCTGCCAGTTCGTCGTAACCGTGGCAGCCGCCGTTCCCCTACGAGGAAAACCGCATGAATTTGATGTCGAAGATGCTGGTGGCGGCTGCGCTGGGGTGCGCAACGGCGTTTCCCGTGGCGGCACAGCAGATCACCGGCGCCGGGGCATCGTTCCCGAACCCGGTTTATCAGAAATGGGGCGAAACCGCGCAGAAGGCGATCAGCGTTCAGTTGAACTACCAATCCATCGGCTCCGGCGGCGGGCAGACGCAGATCAAGAACCGCACGGTGGATTTCGGCGCGTCCGACGCGCCGATGACGGACGCAGCACTGAAAGAGGCCAACCTGCTGCAGTTCCCGTCCGTGATGGGCGCCGTGGTTGCCATCGTCAACGTGCCCGGCGTCGCCGACGACCAGCTCAAGCTGACCGGCGACGTGCTGGCCGACATCTACCTTGGCAAGGTCGCCAAATGGAACGACCCGAAGATTGCGGTGTTGAACGCCGGGGTCACGCTGCCCAACCTGGCCATCGCCCCCGTGTACCGCGCCGACGGCTCGGGCACCACCTTCGTCTGGGTTTCCTACCTGTCGGCGGTGTCGCCGGAATGGAAGGAGAAGGTCGGCGTCGGCACCTCCGTGCGCTTCCCCGCCGGCACCGGGTCCAAGGGCAACGAGGGCGTCGCCGGCACGGTCCGCAACATCCGGGGCGCCATCGGCTACGTCGAGAACGCTTATGCGACGCAGAACAAGCTGGTTTCCACCCAACTGCGCAACAAGGCGGGCAGCTTCGTCAGCCCCACCGCCGAAAGCTTCATCGCCGCGGCGCAGAACGCGGATTGGTCCACGCCGAACTTCGCGGCGAGCCTGATCGACCAGCAGGGCGCGACGAGCTGGCCCATCGTTTCCCCCACCTTCATCCTGCTGCCGAAGGATCCGAAGGACCCGGTCCGCGCGGCGGCCGTGCTGAAGTTCTTCGATTGGGCCTACACGAACGGCGGCAAGCTGGCGCAGGACCTCCAATACGTCCCGCTGCCCGATACGGTGCAGACGGCGGTGCGCGCCGCGTGGAAAGCAGAGGTCAAGGGTCCGGACGGCCAGCCGCTCGCGGCGCAGTAGTCACCGCGGGGCGTCTCCGGGCAGCGGCCCCCTCCCCACCCCCTTTTCAACGGAACCCCCCAGTGCAGCAGGCCATAAGCTCCGCCCCCCCCGCCATCAGCGCCGCCCCGGCCACGCGGCGGCGCGGCGGCGCGGGCGGCGATGCGATGTTCGAGTGGGCCTGCCGCCTGGCCGGGGTGTTCGTGCTGGTCCTGCTCGGCGCCATCATCGTCGAGCTGTTCATCGGCGCGCTGCCAGCCTTCCGGCAGTTCGGATTGGCCTTCGCGTGGACCGAGCTTTGGGACCCCGTCGCCGACCAGTACGGGGCGCTGGTGCCAATCTACGGCACGGTCACGACTGCGGTGCTCGCGATCCTCTTCGCCGTGCCGGTCGCCTTTGGCATCGCGTTCTTCCTGACCGAATTGGCGCCCGAATGGCTCCGCCGCCCCGTCGGCACGGCGGTGGAGCTGCTGGCCGCGGTGCCCAGCATCATCTACGGCATGTGGGGCTTCTTCGTGATCGTGCCG
>CAXTUO010000615.1:0-3089 GCA_964247175.1 uncultured Acetobacteraceae bacterium
AAGGCTGGCGGCATTGCTGGTCGATACCTCGCCTCGTCCGCACCCGGCCAGCCAGCGCCTGGCCGCCGCGATGGACGCGCGCTACGTGCCGCTGCCCTATGCCGACGCGGCGGCGCTGTCCCGGGCGATCCGGGCGTGAGCGACCGGCGCGGCTGGGCGCGTGACGGACGGGATTGGCCGAACCGGGACGCCAGCCGCTTCGTCCGCGCCGCCGGGCTGATGTGGCACGTGCAGGTGATGGGATCGGGGCCGGTGCTGCTGCTGGCGCACGGCACCGGGGCTGCGACGCACTCCTGGCGGGCGCTGATGCCCCTCTTGGCCCGGCACTTCACCGTGGTGGCGCCCGACCTGCCGGGCCACGGGTTCACGGAAAGCCCGGCCACGGCGCGGCTGTCGCTGCCCGGGATGGCGAAGTCGCTGGCGGGATTGCTGCAAACGCTCAACATGCGACCCGTGCTGGCGGCGGGGCATTCGGCCGGGGCGGCGGTCCTGGCGCGGATGACGCTTGACGGGCAGATCGCGCCGCAGGGGCTGGTCAGCCTGAACGGGGCGTTCGTGCCGCTGGAAGGGGTGCCGGGACAGGTCTTCTCGCCCTTGGCGCGGCTGCTGGTCGGCTTGCCGCTGCTGCCGCAGCTTTTCGCATGGCGGGCCAAGAGCGATGGGACGGTGCAGCAGATCCTGGAAGGCACGGGGTCGCGCATCGACGCGCGGGGCGTTGCGCTGTACGGCCGGGTGATCCGCAACCCCGCCCATGCCGCCGCGGCGCTCGGCATGATGGCGCGGTGGGACCTGGCCCCGCTGCTGCGCGACCTGCCCCGGCTTAAAGTGCCGCTGCTCCTGATCGTCGGCGCGAACGACCGGGCCGTGCCGCCCGCGCAGGCCGAGCGGGTCCGCTCCGTCGTGCCCGGGGCTTCCCTGGTTGCCCTGCCCGGCCTCGGCCACCTCGCGCACGAGGAACGGCCGGAGGACACGGCGGCGCTGATCCTTCAGTTCGCCGAGAGAGTGGCGGCGGTGCCCGCATGACGGCCATGACCTTGCCCGCCGACCACCCGCTGCGCATCCAGCTCAACGACGAGGTGCACGCCCGCCCGCCCGAGTCGCTGGTGGCGCCCACTCGGCTGACCTACCTCGCCCTGTTCTCCGACACCGCGGCGCGGGAAGGCGGGTTCGGCGCCGTTTGCGCGCTCGCGGAACGCTTCGGCGCGGTGCCGCCGTCCCCGGGCGCCAACCATTACAGCGCCGACCTCGGCCCGTTCCGCGTCAAGTGGGAGCGGCACACCGAGTTCCACCGCTTCAAGTTCATCGTTTCCGGCACCGGGACGGACCCGTTCGACGACCCGGCCATCGCCGCCGTGCCCGCGGACTGGCTGGCCAGCCTGCCCGGCCAGGTCATGGTCGCTACCCACGTCGCGCTGCTGCCGCAGGATGCCGACGAGGCCCAATCCCTCGCGGCGGCGCGGCGGCTGTTCCCGGGCGTGCTGGTGGGGTCGGCGGTCAGCAGCGGCGCGGCGGCGGCCTTTGCCGATTTCCGGGTGCGGGCGGACGGGTTCAGCCGCGTGCTCGTGCAGGACCGCAGCATGACGCCGGCCCAGGCCGGGCGCGTGGTGCAGCGGCTTATGGAGATCGACACCTACCGCATCATGGCGCTGCTCGCCCTGCCGGTCGCCCAGGCCCTGGCGCCCGAGATCGCCCGGTGCGAGCGGGAGGTCGCCGACATCACCGCCGCCATGGTCACGGCACCCGATCAGGACGAGCCGGTGCTGCTGGAACGCCTGACCCGCCTCGCCGCGGAGATCGACAGCCGCCAGGCCGACAACCTGTTCCGCTTCAGCGCCGCCTTTGCCTATGACGGCCTGGTGCAGCGCCGGGTGCAGGACCTGCGCGAGGTGCGGCTCCCGGGATTGCAGACCATGCAGGATTTCACCGCGCGGCGGCTGGCCCCGGCGATGAACACCTGCCGCTCGGCGGCGGGCCGGCAGGAGGAGCTGTCGCGCCGTGTCGCGCGGGCGACGCAGTTGCTCGCCACCCGGGTCAGCGTGACGCGGGAGCGGCAGAACCAGTCGGTGCTGGAAGCGATGAACCGCCGGGTGCGGCTGCAACTGCGGCTGCAATCCACGGTGGAGGGCCTGTCGATCGCGGCGGTCACGTACTACATCGTCGGCCTGATCGGCTACGCCGCCAAGGCGTTCAAGGCGGCGGGCGGGCACATCGACCCGGAAATCGCCATGGGCGCCAGCATCCCCGTGGTCGCCGGGCTGATGGCGCTGGGCCTGCGCAAGATGCACCAGGCGGTGGCGCATGAGTGACGCCGTGGCGCGCGGCTAGGCGTTCCATGGCGGAGCTGTTCGCAAGCGGGCGGGTGCTCGACCTGATCCTCCTCGGCATGGCGCTGGAGGCTGTGGGCCTGAGCGTCCACCACCGGACCACCGGCCGCGGCGTGCGCCCGGCGCGGCTGCTGCCCAACCTGCTGTCCGGCATGTGCCTGCTCCTTGCGATGCGGGTGGGCGCCGGGGACGCGTGGTGGGGCTGGGTGTCGCTTGCCTTGCTGGGGGCGCTGGCATTCCACCTGCTGGACCTGGGGCGGGCATGGCGGTGAGCGGCGCGGCTCCGGTGGACCGCGACGCGGTGCCGCAGGACGGCCTTCCGCCGGGTCGCCGGGGCTGGGCGGTGGCGGCCATCGTCTTGGCGGTCGGCATGGCGTCGCTCGACACGTCCATCGCCAACACCGCCCTGCCCACCATCGCGGCCGACCTGCTGGCCAGCCCGGCGGCGTCCGTGTGGGTGGTGAACGCCTACCAGCTCGCCTTGGTGGTGTCCCTGCTGCCGTTCGCCTCCTTGGGCGAGATCTACGGCTACCGCCGGGTTTACACCGTGGGGTTGGCGGTGTTCACCGTGGCGTCGCTGGCCTGCGCCGCCAGCTGGTCGCTGCCGACGCTGACCGCGGCGCGGGTGCTGCAAGGGCTGGGCGCCAGCGGCGTCATGAGCGTGAACACCGCCTTGATCCGCTACATCTACCCGGCGCGGATGCTGGGCCGCGGGGTCGGGTTCAACGCGCTGGTGGTGGGCGTGTCCACGGCGCTCGGCCCCAC
>CAXTUO010000616.1:0-3088 GCA_964247175.1 uncultured Acetobacteraceae bacterium
CCCCGGTCGCGACGCGGCTGGCGCTGCAGTTCGGACGGCGGCGCACGGTGCTGCTGGCCGCGGCGGCCGGGTCGGGCGGGCTGCTGCTGACCTTGGCGCCGTGGCTGCCGGGCGTCGTGCTCGGCCTGGCCTTGGCGGCGGCGGGCATCTTCACGGAGCAGGTGCTTTCCCTCGGCTACGTCGCCGCGGCGGCTCGGCGCTCACGGTCCACGGCGGTTGGGCTGTATGTCACCTGCTACTACGTGGGCGGCAGCCTGGGCGGGGTGCTGCCCGCCAGCATCTGGCACAAGCTGGGCTGGCCCGGCTGCGTCGCGCTCGTGCTGGCGGTGCAGGGCGCGGCCACGCTGGTGACGCAGGCCGCCTGGCCCGCCCACGCGCCTTTACCTTCCGCCGCCGCGCCCCAACCTTGAGGGCAGCAGCTTGAGGAATGCCCCCGCATGAACCACGTCGATCCGTCCTTCGAGAAGTTCGCCATCGGCCAGCCGGTGTCCCGCAAGGAGGATCCGGTGCTGCTGCGCGGCGAAGGCCGGTACAGCGACGACTTGAGCTTGCCGGGGCAGGTTCACGCGGCGATGGTGCGCAGCCGGCACGCGCACGGCGTTTTGCGCGGCGTGGACATGGCGGAGGCACGGTTGATGCCGGGCGTGCTGGGCGTTTACGCGGCGGCCGACCTGCAGGCGGGCGGCATCGGCGCCATGCCCGCGTCACGCGGCAAGAACCGCGACGGGTCGCCCACGCCTCGGCCGGCGCAGATGCCGTTGGCGGAGGCCAAGGTGCGCTATGTCGGCGATCCCGTCGCGTTCGTGGTGGCGGAAACGCCCAAGCAAGCGCGGGACGCCGCCGAGGCGGTGCTCTTGGACATCGACCCCCTGCCCGCCGTGACCAGCGCCCGCGCCGCAGCCGAGCCCGGCGCCCCTGTCCTGCATGAGGAAGCGCCGGGAAACCTGGCGATGGACTACCACCATGGGGACAGTGCCGCCGTAGCCGCCGCTTTCGCGCGGGCGGCGCACGTCACGCGCCTGCGGATCAGCAACAGCCGCATCGTGGTCAGCGCGCTGGAGCCGCGGTCGGCCCTCGCCGACCACGACCCGGCGACGGGGCGCTTCACCTTGCGGGTGGGCTGCCAGGGCGTGTTCGGTTTGCGCGAGTCGCTGAAGGACGTGCTGGGCGTGCCGTTGGAAAGCCTGCGCGTGCTGACCGGCAACGTCGGCGGCTCGTTCGGGATGAAGGCGTCGGTGTATCCCGAGTACCCCTGCCTGCTGCACGCCGCCCGGGTGCTGGGCCGCCCGGTGAAGTGGACGGACGAGCGGTCCGACAGCTTCCTTTCGGACAGCCACGGGCGCGACCACGAGGTGGACGCGGCGCTGGCGCTGGACGCCGAGGGGCGATTCCTGGCGATCCGCGTCGAGGGCTACGGCAATCTCGGCGCCTATCTCAGCAACGCGACGACCATCCCGCCGACGGTGAACACCATGAAGAACATGGTGGGCGTGTATGCGACGCCGCTGATCGAGGCGTCGGCGCGCTGCGTGTTCACCAACACCACGCCGGTTGGGCCATACCGCGGCGCCGGGCGGCCGGAGGGCAACTACTACATGGAGCGGCTGGTGGACACGGCTGCGGCCGAGATGGGCATTGACCGGGTGGAGCTGCGCCGCCGCAATCACATCCGGCCGGAACAGATGCCGTACGACGCGCCGTCCGGCATGGCGTACGACAGCGGCGATTTTCCGGCGATCCTGGACGAAGCGCTGGCGATGGCGGACTGGGACGGCTTCGCCGCCCGGCGCGCTGAAAGCCGCCGCCGGGGCAAGCTGCGCGGGCTAGGCCTCGGCCAGTACTTGGAAGTGACCGCGCCGCCGTCGCACGAGATGGGCGGCATCCGCTTCGAGCCGGACGGGACGGTGACGATCATCACCGGCACGCTGGACTACGGCCAGGGCCATGCGTCGCCCTTCGCCCAGGTGCTGTGCGACCGGCTCGGCATCCCGTTCGACCGGGTGCGGCTGCTGCAGGGCGACAGCGACGCGCTGATCGCCGGCGGCGGCACCGGCGGGTCAAAGAGCATGATGGCGAGCGGCGCCGCCATCGTGGAGGCGAGCGCAATCTGCATCGAGCAGGGCCGCCGCGTCGCCGCGCACGCGCTGGAGGCCGCAGCCGACGACATCGAGTTCGAGCGCGGCCGGTTCGTCATTGCCGGCACCGACCGCGGCATCGGCATCCTGGAGCTTGCGGAGCGGCTGCGCGCCGGCATGGCGGTGCCGCCAGGGATGCCCAAGACCCTGGACGTGCAGCATATCCATGAAGCCGCGCCGTCCGCCTTCCCGAACGGCTGCCACGTGGCGGAGATCGAGGTCGATCCGGAAACCGGCGTCGCCGCGGTGGTGCGCTACAACATGGTCAACGACTTCGGGGTGCTGATCAACCCGATGCTGGTGGAGGGCCAGGCGCATGGCGGCATCGTGCAGGGCATCGGCCAGGCGCTGATGGAGGCAACGGCGTATGACGAGGACGGGCAGCTGATAACCGGCTCGTTCATGGATTACGCCCTGCCCCACGCCGCGGACGCGCCGCGCTTCGCGTTCCAAAGCCACCCGGTTCCGGCCCGCACCAATGTGCTGGGCGTGAAAGGTTGCGGAGAGGCCGGATGCGCGGGGGCGTTGCCGGCGGTGATGAACGCGCTCGTGGACGCACTGGCGGAGAAAGGCGTGGACCACATCGACATGCCGGCCACGCCGCAGCGGATTTGGGCGGCGATGCAGGAGGCTCAGCCGGCTTGAAGCCGGCCGTGCACCAGCAGTGTTGACAAGGGCCGCACAGGGACGTGCTGCCGTGGCGGAGGTTTGGAATGGGTTTGCTCCACAACATCACGTGCCGCCGCTGCTTCAGCCGGTCCCTCGCGGCGAGCGCCGTTGCCGCCCCGGTCGCGGCGCTTCTCGGCCGGAAAGCCTCCGCCGAGGACCGGGTGGACGCCGCCGTTCCCGGCGGCCCGCTGTCGGCGCGGAGTCACATGCTCGACACGGCGGCGGACGTCGTGCAGTCCAAGCGGCCGATCGACGCGATGAGCGAGTACCTCAACGGCTTCCAC
>CAXTUO010000617.1:0-3081 GCA_964247175.1 uncultured Acetobacteraceae bacterium
GGCCGCATCACCGCGGCGGCGACCGGGTCCGGCGCGGGCGGCGAGCCGGCCGACCCGGCGCCGCTGCCCGGCGGCACCACCCTGCGGTTCGAGAACGTTGGCTTTCGTTGGCGCCCGGACCGCCCGGCCGTGATGGACGGCCTCACGCTCGACATCCCGGCCGGCAGCCGCGTGGCGATCCTCGGGCCGTCCGGCTCCGGCAAATCGACCTTGGCCGCGCTGGCGCTCAAGGTCGTCACGCCCCAGGCCGGGCGCGTGCTGCTAGGCGGCGTCGATGTTGCACGGCTTCGCGCAGAGGGCCTGCGGTCGCGCATCGCTTGGCTGAGCCAGGACACCCACCTGTTCAGCGACACGGTGCGCGCCAACCTGGCGCTGGCCCGCGACGACGCGACGGACGCCGAGCTTTGGGCCGCGTTGGAGCAGGCTGGGATCGCCGACACGGTGCGCGGCTTTCCGGAAGGGCTTGATAGCTGGATCGGCGAGGGCGGGCTGCAGGTTTCGGGCGGGCAGGGACGGCGGCTGGCGCTGGCCCGGGCGCTGCTGTCGCAAGCGCCGGTCTTGATCCTGGACGAGCCGGCGACGGGGCTGGATTTCGCGACCGAGCGCGCGTTCCTGCTGACGCTTAATGACGTGACCGCCGGGCGGACGTTGATACTGATCGTCCATCGCCTGATTGGGGTGGAGCGCCTGGACCGCATCTTCCGGCTTTCGGCCGGGCGCGCCGTGGCGGCGGCGGCTTGACCGGTTGACGGCTCCGGCTCCAGGCAGGCACTTAGGAAGCACGCAGAACGTTGCGCAGGAGACCTGCCATGACACTCTCAGTGACCGCACCGCGTCCGGTGATGGCGCCTCGCTTTGCCGTTTTCGGGTTGGTGCCGGCGTGCACCGCGGCGCCGGCCGAGCCGCAGGAACCGTCCTGCGTCGTCATGTGGAAAGCCGCCGGGCCGTGATCGACATCGACTAGGCCGACCATGCCGGCGCATGACATCGAGGAGGACCGGATCGCGCCGCGCGACGTGCTGCGCCGCGTGTTCGGTTTTCCGGCATTCCGCGGTTTGCAGGAGGCGGCCATCGAACGGGTGATGGCCGGGGGCGACGCGCTGGTGCTGATGCCGACCGGTGGCGGCAAGAGCCTGTGCTACCAGGTGCCGGCGCTGTGCCGCCCGGGCATGGCTCTCGTCGTGTCGCCGCTGATCGCGTTGATGGATGACCAGGTCGCGGCTCTCCGGCAGCTCGGCGTTGCCGCCGGGGCGCTGCATTCGGAGGTCGAGATCGATGCCGCGCGGGCGGTCGCCGCGGACCTCGACGCGGGCCGGCTGGACCTGCTGTACGTATCGCCGGAGCGGCTGTCGATGCCGGGCACGCTTGACCGCCTGGCCCGGCAGCGCATCGCCCTGATCGCCATCGACGAGGCGCATTGCGTGTCGGCCTGGGGGCACGAGTTCCGCCCGGAATATCGCGGCCTCGCGCGGGTCGCGCAGCGTTTTCCCGGCGTGCCGCGCATCGCGCTCACCGCGACGGCGGACCCGCGCACCCGCATCGACATCCTGCACGCGCTGGGCATGGACGATGCGGAGATGTTCACCGCGAGCTTCCACCGCCCCAACCTGCACATCGCGACGCAGGCAAAGGAGAGCGAGGCCAAGCAGCTGTCGGCGTTCCTGGCCCGCCACAAGGGCCAGGCCGGCATCGTGTATTGCGGCAGCCGCAACAAGACCGAACGGACCGCGCTCCGGCTCAAGGCGGACGGGTTCACGGCGCTGCCGTTCCACGCCGGGCTGTCGGCGATGGAGAAGCGCGTGGCGCTGACCCGGTTCCGCAGCGGGGAGCCGGTCATCATGGTGGCGACCATCGCGTTCGGCATGGGGATCGACCGGCCGGACGTGCGCTTCGTGGTGCATCTGGACATGCCGGACAGCCCGGAAGCGTTCTACCAACAGATCGGACGTGCGGGACGCGACGGGGACCGGGCCGACACGCTGCTGCTGTATGGCGGGGAGGACATCGCCCGCGCCCGGCACTGGCTCGCCCAGTCCAGCGCACCCGAGGCGCAGCAGCGTATCCAGCGCGAGCGGCTGGAAGCGATGATCTCGTTGACCGAGACGACCGCCTGCCGGACCGGCTCGCTCCTGGCATGTTTCGGAGAGGCCTTGCCCGGCCCCTGCGGGCACTGCGACGCCTGCACCTCACCGGTCGCGCTGTTCGATGGGACGGTGGCGGCGCAGAAGGTGCTTTCGGCGATCTACCGCACGGGGCAGCGGTTCGGCGCGATGCACATCATCTCGGTCCTGCGTGGGCAGGAAACGCCGATGATCCTGAAGCACCGGCACCAGGAACTGCCGACCTACGGGATCGGGTCGGACCGGCCGCCAGGCTTTTGGCGTAGGGTGATCCGGCAGTTGATCGCCCGGGGTGCGTTGCGGACCGACAGCGGCGAGTACGCCACGCTGTCGCTGGTGCCCGACCAGGCTCGGCCGATCCTGCGCAGCGAGACGACGCTCATGCTGCGGGATGAGCCGGAGGCGATGCGGAGCGCGCCGTCGCCTCGCCGCGACCGTGCGGCGCTCCCGCCCGGCAGTGCAGAAGGTGCGTCGGACGCGGGCGCCGCCGGGCTGTTCGACGCCCTGCGGCAATGGCGGGCAGCCGAGGCCAAGGCGCAGTCCGTGCCGCCCTACGTCATTTTCCACGACAGCGTACTGCGGGAAATCTCCAGTGCCCCGCCGGTTGACCTGGATGACCTCGGCGAGATCAAAGGGGTCGGCGCGTCGAAGCTGCAGCGCTACGGCGCGGCCGTGCTGGAGATCACTCGGCGGCACGCCTCGTGAGCGGCTCCAGCGTTCCGGGCTGGCCCGGCGGCCGGCGGAACACCTGGGCCGTGTCGTGCAGCGCCGCGACGGCCGGGCGATGGGCGATTGAGATGATCGTGGTGTCCGGAAGCTGCTGGCGGAGCTTGGCGTAGAGTTCGCTTTCGGCCTCGGGATCGAGGTTCGCGGTCGCCTCGTCCATGAACAGCCAGTCCGGGCGCAGCAGCAGCGCCCGGGCGATGGCAAGCCGCTGCTGCTCCCCGCCGGACAGGCGCTG
>CAXTUO010000618.1:0-3074 GCA_964247175.1 uncultured Acetobacteraceae bacterium
GTTGGCGCCGGCCAGCGCCGCCTCGGCGGCCCGGCGGAAGGCGGCGGGGTCCGGACGCGCCCCAACCAGCTCGGCTTCCGCCGCGCGGGCGCGCCACGGCTTCAGCGCGACGCCGCCCAGCGCGACCCGCGCTTCCGCGACCATTCCGCCCTCCAGGCGCAGCGCGGCCGCGGCCGAGACAACGGCAAAGGCGTAGGACGTGCGCTCGCGGACCTTCAGGTAGCGGGCGTTGGCGGCGAAGCGGGCGGCTTCGGCCGGCAGGCGCACCGCCGTGATCAGCTCGCCGGGTTCGAGCGCCGTTTCCCGCTCCGGCGTGCCGCCGGGCAGCAGATGGAAGCCCTCCAGCGGGATGTCGCGCCGTCCGTTCGGACCCTCGATCTCCACCATCGCGTCAAGGGCCGTGAGCGGCACGCAGAAATCGGAAGGGTGGGTGGCGATGCAGTGCCCGCTCCATCCCAGGATGGCGTGCAGCCGGTTCTCCCCGTCCACGGCGTCGCAGCCGGCGCCGGGCGCGCGTTTGTTGCAGGCGCTGGCGGTGTCGTAGAAATACGCGCAGCGCGTCCTTTGCAGCAGGTTGCCCCCTGCCGTCGCGGCGTTGCGCAACTGGGCGGAGGCGCCCGAAAGCAGCGCCTCCGCCACGGCCGGGAACCGCCGGGCGAAATCCGTGTCGTGGGCCAGGTCCGCGTTGCGCACCAGCGCGCCGATCCGCAGGCCGCCGTCGCTCAACCGCTCGATCCGGTCGAGGCCAGGCAGCCGGCTGATATCGACCAGGTGGCCGGGGCGCGTCACACCGCCTTTCATCAGGTCCAGCAGATTGGTGCCGGCGGCCAGGTAGGCCGCCCCCGGCACGGCGCCCGCCGCGACAGCCTCGGCGAGCGTCGCCGGGCGGGCGTATTCGAAGCGGTTCATGCCGCGTCCCTCTCGCCAGCAGCCGCCATGCTCCGCTGCGCGTCCAGCACCGCTTCCGTGATCCCGACATACGCGCCGCAGCGGCAGAGATTGCCGCTCATCGCTTCGCGCACCCGCTCGGGGTCGTCGCCGACCTGGCCCTCGCGTATCATCCCGATCGCGCTCATGATCTGGCCCGGCGTGCAGAAGCCGCACTGGAAGCCGTCATGCGCGATGAACGCGGCCTGGACGGGATGCAGTTCCCCGCCCTGCGCCACGCCCTCGATGGTGAGGATGTCGGCGCCGTCATGGCTCAGCGCCAGCGCGAGGCAGGAGTTCACCCGCCGCCCGTCCACCAGCACGGTGCAGGCCCCGCACTGCCCGCGGTCGCAGCCCTTCTTGGCCCCGGTGAGGTC
The DNA here is from genome assembly GCA_964247175.1 of uncultured Acetobacteraceae bacterium. GTDB lineage: Bacteria > Pseudomonadota > Alphaproteobacteria > Acetobacterales > Acetobacteraceae > CAHJXG01. Next base: position 1,305 of record CAXTUO010000618.1, read on the forward strand.
CAGCCGCTCGCGCAGCAGGTCCAGCAGCGTGATGCGGGGATCGTCAAGCGTGATGGCCCGCTCGGCGCCGTTGATCGTGAGGGTGATTGACAAGCTCATGCGATTGCTCCGATCAGAGCTGTGATGCGAGGTCAAATACGGAGGCACCCTCCGCTTTACAAGTGGAGCGAACCTGATCCGGCATGGCCGATATTTCCCCAGCCAAGCCCGCGCGCAAACCCCGCGCCGACAGCGTCCGCAACCGCGAGCGGGTGCTGGAAGCGGCAAAGGCGGTGTTCGCCGAAGGCGGCCCGGCCGGCAGCCTTGAAGGGGTGGCGCGCCGGGCCGGCGTCGGCGTGGGCACGCTATACCGGCATTTCCCGACCCGCCAAGCCCTGTTCGAGGCGGTGTACCGCCGCGAGGTGGACCAGCTTGTGGACATGGCGGAGCAACCCGGGACGGATTTGCCGCCGCTGGAGGCGCTGCGCCGGTGGATGCACGCCAACGTCGAGTTCGTGGCCACGAAGAAGGGCATGTCCGCCGCCCTCGCCGTCGCCGTGCACGCCTCGTCCGGCCTCACGGTTCATTCCATGGACCGGCTGGGCCGGGCGCTGGAGGTCCTGCTGCGGCGCGCAGCGGAAGCGGGGGCGATCCGCGGCGACATCAACGCCGAGGACATCCTGCGGACGATCGTGGGCCTGTGCTACACGCACGACAAGCCGGGCTGGCAGGGCAACGTGCGCCGCCTGGTGGACGTGTTCGTGGACGGGATGCGGCAACGTTAGCCCGGCATCGACGCCAACCATTCATCGAGGCGTGGAAGCGTAAGCCGCAAGGATGACGTATCCGGCCACGCCCAACGTCGCATGCAGCGCCACCACCAAGCCTGATGGCCGGCGCCGGCGGACTTGGGCGAGGACCACAAAGGCGGCCCCGATCAGGGTGCCCACGAGCAGGCTTGTGGCCACCCGCCCCATGCCGCTCCTGTCGGATGCGCCGGCTGCCATCGACACGAAGAACAGCGTCGATCCGGTGACGCCCAGCAAACCATGCCCGGCGCTGATCCACCGCGCCCAACCCCGGATCGGCCGCTCCTGCAAGTAGAAGCAGGCAATCGCCAAGCCGGCTGCGACCGTTGCACCCAGGCTCCAGAAGGCCGCGTCGAGCATGGGAAACCCTACCGCTCCGCCCCAACCGCCGCCATGCGCGGCAATGCCATCACCGGGTCCGCCATTGCTCGCGGCGCGGTGTCCAGCCGCCACGGCGCCCTCCATCCGCGGTCATGTCCCGTCAAGCCAACGCTGCATGACGACCACGTCCGACTCCTCGAAGCCCAGGCGTCCGTAGAACGCCGTCACCCCGGCGTTGCTGCGCCGTACCAGCAGTTGCGCCTTGCGCACGCCCTTCTCGCGCAGCCACGCCTCGGCCGCCCGCACCACCTCGCGGCCGATGCCGCGCGAGCGGGCGCCCGGGTCTGCGGCGACGTAGTAGAGCCAGCCCCGGTGCCCGTCGTGGCCCACCATGACGCTGCCCACCACGCGCCCGCCCCCGTCGGCCGCGACCAGCACGTCCGATGCGGCGCCCGCCCGGGCGAACCGAAAATCGGCATGCGGGTCGTTGTAGCTCGCGACCAGGCCGCAGGCGCGCCACAGCGCGACTGTTGCGGCCTCGTCCTCCTCCTTGGCCGGGCGGATCAGGAGGCCGGCAGCATCGGAAGCGCGTGCGCGCCGGCTTGTGCGCGCCGGTACGGGTGGTTGGCCTGTCACTTGGGCGCGAGGGCTGCCGCCCTCC
>CAXTUO010000619.1:0-3073 GCA_964247175.1 uncultured Acetobacteraceae bacterium
GTGCCGGTCGTGGCCGCCGAGAACTTCTACGGCGACATCGCCCAGCAGATCGGCGGCCCCGGCGTCAAGGTGACGAGCGTGCTGAGCAACCCCGACCAGGACCCCCATCTGTTCGAGGCCAGCCCCTCCGTCGCGCGGGGGATATCGGCGGCCCGGATCGTCATCTACAACGGCATCGACTATGACCCCTGGATGGAAAAGCTGCTCGGGGCCGCCCGCAACGCAGACCGAAAGACGGTCGTGGTGGCCGACCTCCTCGGCAAGAAGTCCGGCGACAACCCGCACATCTGGTATGACCCGGCGGCCATGCTGGCGCTCGCCCAAGCGCTTTCCGACAGCCTGGCCAGCGCCGATCCGGCACACGCGGACGGCTACCGGCAACGCCTGGCGGGCTTCCAGGCATCGGTGCAGCCGATCCAGGCCAAGATCGCCACGCTGCGGGCACGCCTGGCCGGCACCCCGGTGACGGCGACGGAGCCGGTGTTCGGATACATGTTCGCAGCCCTCGGCATGGACGTGCGGAACCAGTCGTTCCAACTATCGGTGATGAACGACACCGAGCCGAGCGCCTCCGACATCGCCGCCTTCGAGGACGACCTGAAGACGCGCAAGGCCAAGCTGCTGGTGTACAACAGCCAGGCCTCCAACCCGGTCGCGGCGCGCATGGAAAAGCTGGCCCGGGCGTCGCACGTCCCGGTGGTGGGTGCTACGGAAACGGAGCCGGCCGGCAAGGGATACCAGGCGTGGATGCTGGGCGAGCTGGACGCCATCGACCGGGCGCTGCCGAAGTCGCCCCCGTGAGCGTCCTCGTTTGAGCGCTCCCGCTTGAACGCCATCCAGCTTCGCGGCGTCCACTTGGACCTCGGCGGCCGCCCGATTCTGTCCGGCGTCAACCTGGACATCGGCGCCCGCGAGTTCGTGGGCGTGCTGGGGTCGAACGGCGCTGGCAAGACGACGCTGATGCGTGCGGTCCTCGGGCTGGTGCCGCCAAGCCGGGGCGCCATCCACGTCCTCGGCCGCCCGGCGGTGCGGGGCAACCCCGCGGTCGGCTACATGCCGCAGGTTCGCGGCGCCGTCGCCAGCATGCGGCTCAGCGGCTGGGATTTCGTCGCCGGGGTGGTGCACGGCCACCGGCTGGGCCTGCCGGTCATCGGTCGGGCAGGGCGCGCAGAGGTGGACCGGGCGCTCGGCCTGGTTGGCGCCCGCGACCTGGCCCGGCGCCCGCTGGCCGAGACCTCCGGCGGCGAGCGGCAGCGGCTGCTGCTGGCCCAGGCGCTGATCGGGCGTCCGCGCCTGCTCCTGTTGGACGAGCCGCTGATCAGCCTCGATCCGCACCATCAGCGCGCCGTGGTGGAACTGGCGCGGTCGCTGCAGGCCGAACTCGGGATCACCGTGCTGTTCAGCGCGCATGAGCTGAACCCGCTGCTCGGCGTGCTCGACCGGGTGCTCTACCTCGGCCGCGGCCAGGCGGCGCTTGGCACCGTCGATGAGGTAATCACCGGCCCCGTGCTGTCGCGGCTTTATGGGTCGGAGATCGACGTGGTGCGCGTGAACGGCAGGATCTTCGTCATGTCCGGCCGCCACGATGCGGAGCGCGACGACCACCGGCACGACGACGCCCCGGCCGGCCGGGGCGGTTCCTTGGGGGTGCATGCCGGCCATGCTTGACTACGATTTCATGCGGACGGCCTTCGCGGCGGCGGGCGTGGTCGCGGTTGTCTCGGGCGCGGCCGGCTATTTCCTGGTGCTGCGCGGCCAAACGTTTGCCGGGCACGCGCTGGCCCATGTCGGCTTCACCGGCGCCACGGGCGCGTTCCTCGTCGGCGTCGCGCCGCTTTGGGGCCTCGTGCTGGCAACCGTGGCCGCCGGGGTCGGCATGGGATTGATGGGGGAGCGGCTGGCACAGCGAGACGTGGCCATCGGCCTCGTGCTGTCGCTGTCGCTCGGGTTCGGCCTCTTGTTCCTGCATTTCTACACCGCCTTCGCGACGCAGGCGACGGCGCTGCTGTTCGGCAACGTGCTGGCCGTGGACGCCGGCACCGTTTGGACGCTGGCGGCGCTCGGCATCGTCAGCCTGGCGGCGCTCGCCGTCATCTCCCGGCCGCTGCTGTTCGCCAGCCTGCAGCCGGAGCTGGCCGAGGCGAAGGGCGTCTCGCTGCGGCTGTACTCCGTGCTGTTCCTGGCGATCGTGGCGCTGGCGACGGCGGAATGCGCGCAGATCGTCGGCGTGCTGCTGGTGTTCTCGCTCATGGTCGGCCCGGCGGCCACGGCCCAGCGCCTGACGAGCGGCGTCGGCAAGGGCATCCTGCTTTCGATGGCCCTGGCGCTGGCAGAGGCATGGCTCGGCATCGCGCTTGCGTTCAGCACCGATTGGCCGAGCAGCTTCTGGATCACCGCCCTGAGCGCCGGGGCCTACCTGCTCGCAGCCCTGCCGCGGCCGGCCTGGCGCCGGCAAGCCGCGCCGCTGCCCCATCCGGTGTTGGACCACCCGGCGTCCGGCGCCGCGCCCCGGAAGGGTTGACGCGAGCGTCCGGCCCGGCCCGCCGTCAGCCGCCGTTGATCGCGGCGAACACCTTGCCGTGACCGCCCCTCCGCTTCGGGCCGGTGCAGCCGGCATGGCAGCATCTTTCTCTGGCCGGCTCTGGCCGGCTCTGGCCGGGGCCGCAGCAGGATGACTTGCCCTTTTCCATGCCTTCCGGAGCCGGTCTTTGCATAATGATGGCGCAGCGCATTCTGCACTTGAGCCCGCTTGCATCTTGGCGAACCTGGGGCAGCCCGGCCTTGCGGGTTCTGGAGGCGTCATGCATCGATCTCACGTCATCGAGGTGTCCGGCCGGTTCGCCGGGGCAGCCGTAAGCCAGGGTGGAGCGTTCTGCTTCATCGCCGTGGACCCGCAGGTGGAGGAGTTGGACCGCAGCCTGTGGGCCAGCCTTTCCGACATGCAGCGGGCTGTCACGCAACTGATACAGGCGGGACGCCTGCCAAACGCGCAAGCCGACGCCGCGCCGTAACCGTGCCGGACTGAGCCGCGCCTTCGACGCCAGCTTCAACGCGGAAGGCGCGGCATAGCGCG
>CAXTUO010000620.1:0-3071 GCA_964247175.1 uncultured Acetobacteraceae bacterium
CAGGTCATCATAGAACTGCGTCCGGTCCACCTGGCCGTCGCGCAGGAACAAGGCCGCCAAATCCATGAAGACGACCCGGCCGGCCCTCGCCTCCCCCACGCCCGCCTCGTTGCCCGGGGCATAGTGCTGCGCGAGTTCGCGGTTCACCGCCTGGCTGGTCTTCGTCACGTACTTGGACCGCACGCTCGGCAGGATGCCCAGCAGCAGGACGTGCATGCCCGGCGTGCGCCGCTGCAGCGTATCGACCACCGCCACGACGCCGGCCACCGTTTGCGGCGCGTTCCAATGGACGCGGCCCAGGTTGTTGGCACCGATCAGCACCACCGCCGCCTTGGGCCGGATGCCGTCAAGCTCGCCGTTCTGCATGCGCCACAGCAGGTGCCCGGTGTTGTCGCCGCGGAAGCCGAGGTTGACCGCGTGGCGGTCCCCGTAGAAGCGTTGCCAAACCGGGGCGAAGTCCTGCCAGTCCGGCGGCCCGCGCTTTTCCCAGTCCTGGGTGATGCTGTCCCCCAGCCACAGGAGGTCCACCCGCGCGCTCCGCAGCTCCGCCAGCTTCTCCTGATGCCGGTTGCGCCACCACGCCGTGTCCAGGCGGGACAGCGGCACCGCCGCGACCGGGACGTGGTCGGCGCCGCCCAGCAGCGCCGCCGTTCCGGCAAGCGCGAGGCGCCGGGTCAGCACCGCGCGAGCCTTCCGGCCGGGACGGAGGCGTGGGACAGATCGGGATCGGCGGACTGCGCCATGGCATGCTCCAGCTTGGCTGCGGCACTCGGCACCGCCCGCGGCATTATGCGTTCTCTCCCGGAAATGATCGACCGCGATCTTGGTGGTCCCGGATGGAGCAAGGCCGGCTTGCCGCGGCGTGGCGGGGACGGCAGGGTGCAGCCTCAAGGGAGGCACAAAATGGCAAGCTTGTTCGATCTTTCCGGCCAGGTCGCGATCATCACCGGGTCCAGCAGGGGCATCGGCCGCGCCATCGCCGAGCGCATGGCCGAGCACGGCGCCCGGGTGGTCGTCAGCAGCCGCAAGGCGGAGGCGTGCGAGGCGGTGGCGGACGCCATACGCGGGCGCGGCGGCGAGGCGCTCGTCGTGCCCTGCAACATCGGCCGCAAGGAGGAGCTGCAGGCACTCGTGGACCGCACGGTGGCCGAGTGGGGCCGGGTCGATGCGCTGGTCTGCAACGCGGCGGTCAACCCGTACTTCGGGCCGTCTGCCGGCATCCCGGACGACGCCTGGGACCGCATCATGGGCAGCAACATCCGCAGCAACCATTGGCTGGCCAACATGGTGCTGCCGGGCATGGCGGAGCGCGGGGACGGGTCGGTCACGATCGTGTCGTCCATCGCCGGGCTGAGGGGATCGACGACGCTCGGCGCCTACGGCGTGAGCAAGGCGGCCGACATGCAGTTGGTGCGCAACCTCGCCTGCGAATGGGGCGGGCGCGGCATCCGCGCCAACTGCATCGCGCCCGGCCTGGTCCGCACCGACTTCGCCCGGGCGCTATGGGAAGACCCGGCCAACCTCAAGAAGCGCACGCGCGACACGCCGCTCGGCCGCATCGGCGAGCCGGATGAGGTCGCCGGCGCGGCGGTGTTCCTGGCGGCGCCGTCCGGCCGCTTCATGACGGGCCAGACCATCGTCATCGACGGCGGCGTGCTGGCCGGCGCCCCGGCGCTGGAGGAAGGTTAGCCGCGGAACGGATGGCGGCTCACCAGCTCCCAGGGACCGCCCAGGTAGCGCCAAAGGTCCAACCCCTTCGCCCGGATCGTGAAGGGCTGGAAGGCGGCTTGCAGGTTGGCGTGCAGCGCCCGGGCCGCCTCGGGCGCGGCCTTGTTCTGGATCGTGATGTGCGGGCGCCAGCCCTGGCGGTCCTGCGGGGTGAGCCACCCGCCCCATTCCCGCGCGAGGCTGGCCCGCAGGGCGGTCAACTCGGCCGACTCCAGCGCATAAGCGACGCCGCGGCCCAGGAAACGCAGGCCGGGCACCGCGACAGGGAACGGCGGCACCGCGCAACGCGCCGCGACCGTGTCCGAAACCGCCCCGGCCTCCTGGCCCGGCAGGTGGTGGAACAGGGTGGCGTGCGCCGGGATCATGTTGCGCCCAGCCGGGAAGTGCAGCCGGCGCAGCCGCTCGAACCGCGCTTGGTCATCGGCGTGCAGCGCCAGCGTCAGGATGAGCGGCGCATCCGTCACGCGCACGGCCGATGACGCGGGACCAATTGGTTGCGCGCTGGCTCGACCTGACGCGCCGCGTGCTGCCGGGCATGGCGGGAGCGGCGGGTTGGCCGATCCGGCTCGACCACTGCTTCATGCGGGTATGCCTGGACCACACGATGGGCCAGCCGTGGCACGAGCGGGTGCGCCGCCCGGCGATCCGGCACCTCGGCGACGACGAGCTGCGGCGGGCGATCGCTGTCGCCGAGCGCGTCGCGGCCGACCCGGCCCTGTTGCCGGGCTTCAACGCGCAAAGCCTCGCCTGGCGAAGGGCGGGCCGGCACCGTTAGCGCCTGGCCTTGGCCTGGGCCGGCGCGCGGGGCGGGACCGCCGGCGGCGCCTTGGCGCTGGCGAGCAGGCCTGCGCAGGCGTTGTCTTCCCCGGTGCCAAGCTGGATGGTCGGCAGCAGCGCCCCAAGCGGCGTGAGCAGGATGCCGAGGCCCACCGCGGCGCCCGCGCGCGCGCCGACCACGGCCAGGTCCGGCATGACGCTGGGCTTCGCGAAGGTGCCGGTGATATCGACCGGGGCCGGCAGGGAGCCGATGCTGAAGTGCTTGCTTTCCGTGTTCAGCACGAGCTTCATCGACTCGTCCCGCAAGTTGATGTCGCCCTTGCCGCCGACCCGCGCCTGGTCGGTGTCCAACAGCATGGTGCGGGTGTCCACCACCCCCTGCTGCAGCACGAAGTCGGTGATCAGGCACTGGATCTTGGCCCGGTTCGGGATGCCGAGCGCCGACAGCACCGCATTGCCGAACTCCAGGCCCGACAGGTCAACCAGCAGGGCGCTCAGGTCGCCGCCGGACCCCATGTAAAGCTTCAGCTCGCCGTTGCCGTGCCCCAGGATCTCGGCCATCGACC
>CAXTUO010000621.1:0-3070 GCA_964247175.1 uncultured Acetobacteraceae bacterium
ACCGGCCGGAGGTGGTGGGCGGGGTTCGGGAAACGGAGTGCGCGACGCTGCTGCGACGATTCTTCCAGGAACGGCGGCGCTCAGGGCCGAACGGCTTCATCTGAGTCTGGATGAGACCGCGCTTCGGCGCGCTCGGGAACAGCCATGGCCACGCCACCAGCGCGTCGCCCCGTCGTCAAGCGAGGCTGGCGTTCAGTTCGCCCACGCCTTGATCTTCATGCGCAACCCAACCGGCGACAACGTGAACGCCAGGTGCTCGCGGGGCGGCGCACCGTCCTCGGTTCCGACCTCGATCAACTGATAGTTGCGTGCGATGGTCGCCAGCACCATCTTCATCTCAAGCATCGCAAGATAGCGGCCTGGACAGATCCGCGGACCGGCGCCAAACGGTATCGAGGCCGCGATCAGCCGCTGATCACCGGTTTTCGCGCCGGGTTGATCGGTCGCCGCAGCCTGCCAGCGCGACGGCCGGAACTCAGCCGCGTCCTCCGCGGCGCTTGTGTCCACCGCACCCCTCCGCACGACTCCAAGCACGAAGGTGCCAGCCGGGAGCGCAACGCCATCGAGCTCGGTCGGCACGTTGTTCTCGAGGTGAGCGAGCGGTCCAACCGGACGCAGCCGCATCGCTTCGGCCGCGCAGTCCTCGACCAGCGTAAGCCTGGCCGCCGCCTGGACGCTGCGCGGCATGGCGTCCGCCTGAAGGGACGCGTCCACCTCCGCGACCACCGCCCGCCACGTCGGGGGATGCGTGTGCAACAGGTAGAGAGTCCACGCCAGGGTATTCGCCGTCGTGTCCTCCCCGGCGAGCAGCATCGTGAACACGTTGCCGGCCACCTCCGCCTCGCTGAGCGTCCCACCGTCAGCGTCCCGCGCCGCCAGCATGGCTTCCAGCAGATTGGTCGGACGCTCGGCGAGCTTGGGGTTTGCCGCCATGCGGTCGCGGGCGACCTGGATAAAGGACTGCACCGCCGCATGCCCGGCCGCCAAGTGCCGGTCGAACACGCGGTCGGCCGGCAGCTTGACATAGCGCCAGAGCGGGAACGGCGCGTTCATGCGGCGCATCAGCATCGGGAACACGTGGTTCAGGTGCTCCTGCAACGCGCCATCGGCCTGCTGCATGGTATTGACGTCGATTCCGAAGGCCAGGCTCGCCGTCACATCGACGGAGTATTGCATCAGCATGGCTTGCAGATCGATCCAAGCGCCGGCATGTGCGGCCGCGTCCAGCCGCTCCTTCAGTCGTTCGGTCACTCGCTCGATCAGCGGGAAGTAGCGTTTGAGATGACTGGGCGTGAACGCGGCCGCCACCAGCCGGCGCTGACGCCGCCACCTCTCGCCCTCGGCCGAGAACACACCATCGATGCCCATCTCACGGATCACCGCCTGCATGGTCAGCAAGCGGCTCCAGCCATCGGGCCGGTCGCGCAGGATGCCGGCGATCAGGTCCGGCCGCGCCACCACGAGCGCGTTGCGAGGCCCGATCCGCAAGCGGTAGAGCGGCCCGTGGATCTTCGCCCAATCTTCGAGTCGCTGATCAAGTTGCGAAAGCTCCAACTGCAGCAGGTTGCCCAGCAACGGCCATCCGCGCGGACCATCGAGATCGGCGATCCGTTTCGGCGCATTGCGGGATGCGGGGCTTGCCGCTCCGCCCATAGACCTATCCCCTGCCCAGCAGCACTGGCCCGCAACATGGATAGGCGAAGCGGAAGCCAGACCGGACCAAAACCGGCCATACTATAGCGTGCGCTTGTACCGGAGTGGGATGTTTATTTCAGAAGTACAACACGTTGAGTATCTTGGCTCAAAAGCAGGCCGCTCCGCGCTCACCCTCAAGAGAGCGCTTGCGCAACACTCGCGATGTCCCGTCGGTAAATCCCGCTTTCCCAAGGCACCAAACCGACCGCCCGGTATGCCACCGCGCGCGCCGCCGCCAAGTCGGCCCCGGTGCCGCAGACCGTCAGCACCCGCCCGCCGTCGGCCAGCAGGCGCCCTCCCTCCACCCGCGTGCCGGCCTGGAACACCAGCGCGCCCGGCACCGCCGCGGCGGCGCCGAGGTCGCCGATGTCGGACCCGAGTTCGGGGGCAGCCGGGTAGCCCGGCGCGGCCATCACCACCGCCACAGCCGCGGCGTCGTTCCAACGCAGGTCGAACCGGCTCAGCTCCCCGTCACAGGCGGCCAGCAGCGCCGGCAGCAGGTCGCTGCGCAGCCGGGGCAGCAGCGCCTGGCACTCCGGGTCGCCGAAGCGTACATTATACTCGATCAGCTTGGCCCCGTCCGCCGTCAGCATCAGCCCGGCGAACAGGACCCCGCGGAACGGCGTGCCGCGCCGGGCCATCTCGGCCAAGGCAGGCCGGATGAAGCCCTCCATCGCCGCCGCCGCGTCGAAGCCCGGCACCGGGGAGATCGCGCCCATGCCGCCGGTGTTCGGCCCGGTGTCGCCATCGCCGAGTCGCTTGTGGTCCTGCGCCGCGCCCAGGAACACGGCGTCCGTGCCGTCGCACAGCGCGAACAGGCTGACCTCCTCGCCCACGAGGCATTCCTCGACCACCACGGCCGCGCCGCTGTCGCCGAACGCGCGGTCCCGCATGATCACGTCGAGCGCGGCCTCCGCCTCCTCGACCGTCGCCGCCACCACGACGCCTTTACCGGAGGCCAGGCCGTCCGCCTTCACCACCACCGGGGCGCCGCGGCGGCGGATGAACTCGCGCGCTGCCTCGGCGTCGGTGAACTGCTCCCACAGCGCCGAGGGGATGGCGGCGTCGTCGCAAAGCTGCTTGGCGAAGGCCTTGCTGCCCTCAAGCCGCGCCGCGGCGGCGGTCGGGCCGACGCAGCGGATGCCGGCTTCCGCCATCGCGTCCGCGAGGCCCGCGACCAGCGGCCCTTCGGGACCCGGCACGACCAGGTCGATTTTGTTGTCCCGGGCGAACTGCACCAGGCGCTCGGTGTGCAGCGCCGAGATGCCGATGTTCTCCGCGATCAGCGCGGTGCCCGGGTTGCCCGGCGCCACCCACAGTTTGGTCAGCAGCGGCGACGCCGACAGCGCCCAGGAAAGCGCATGCTCCCGGCCGC
>CAXTUO010000622.1:0-3068 GCA_964247175.1 uncultured Acetobacteraceae bacterium
GGGCTGATCGGCTTCGCGGCCCGGCTCGCCAGCCCGGAAGCGTTCACGCTCGACCTTTCGGCGGACACCATCGCCATGATCATCGTGGGCGGCCTCGGCTCCTGGGGCGGCCCCCTCGTCGGCGCCGCCTTCGTGGTGCTGCTGCCCGAGGCGATCCAGCGGGTCGGCGAAGCGTTCGACATCGCCAACCTGCTGTCCGCCTTGCGGGAGCTGGCGTTCGGCCTGCTCATCATCCTGTTCCTGATCTTTGAGCCGCGCGGCCTGTCCGCGCTCCTGCCCCGGCTGCGATGGGCGCGGCTGCGACGGACACGGGGCGCCGCGGCCGGCTTTGGGCAGCCGGCGGCGGCCACAACCAAGGGAGGAGAACGTCCATGAAAAGAAGCATCCGGGGTGCCTTGTTCGCCGCGTGCCTGGCGGCCTCCGCGGCGCCGTCGCGGTCGGCGGACCTGACCGTCTGCGTGTGGGGCACGATCACCGGGCCGGACGCCCTGGTGAACGGCATGGCCTACGGCACGCGCGACTACTTCGAGTTCCTGAACCAGGCCCGCGGCGGGATCGCCGGCAACAAGGTCAACACGCTGCTGCTCGACGGCCGCTACAAGCTCGACGAGGAGCTGAAGATCTACCGCCGCTGCGTGGACCAGGAGAACGCCGTTTACGTCAACGGCTGGTCCACGGGATCGGTCAACGCGCTGAAGGACCAGATCGGTGGCGACGGCGTGCCGTTCATGACCGACTCCTTCGCCAGCCAGGTGCTCGATCCGGAGAAGCAGCCGTTCATCTTCATGGCGGGTCCGACCTATGAGCAGCAGATGGTCATCGCGCTGCGCGACCTCGCGCAGAAGGGCGGCAAGCGGGTCGTGCTGATGCACGCCGACAACGAGTACGGCCGCGGCCCGGTGAGCGTGGTGCGGCAGTCCGGCATCATCCCCAAGCTCGGGCTTGAGCTGGTGGACACGGTGGAGTTCCGCTACGACGCGCAGGACCTGACCGGCCAGCTCCTGCGCGTGAAGTCGCGCAACCCGGACATGGTGTATATCCAAAGCTCGGCGCCGCAGGCCTTGGTGACGCTGCGCGACGCGGCCAAGGTGGGCCTCCCCGCGCGGCTGTTCGTCGGCAACATGTACGACATCAGCCCCACCATCCCCGAGCAGCTCGGCCCGGCGGCGGAGGGCTTCCGCGCCATCCAGATCTACGCCCAGTTCGGCGAGGACATCCCGGCGATGAAGGACATCGAAGCGTTCAAGGCCAAGAACAAGATCGCCAAGGAAGACATCTACTACATGAAGGGCTGGCTGCAGGGCACGGCCATGTCGGCCGCGATCGGCAACGCCCTCCAGAAAAGCGGCGGCAAGGTGCCCTCCGACCTGAAGGCGTTCCGCAAGCTGGTGCGCGACGAGATGGAGGCGCTGCGCGGCGTCCCCACCGGGGGCATCACCCCGCCGCTCGACTACGCCGGCCACCAGGGTTCCACCCAGGCCCGCATCGCCGAGATCAGGGACGGCAAGTACGCCGTCGCCGGGGAATGGATCGACGCGCGCTGACATGCTCGACGTTGCCGACGTTTCGGTGCGCTACGACGGCGCCATCGTCGCCTTGCAGGGCGTGGGCTTCGCCGTCCAACAAGGCGGCGTGGTCGCCCTGCTCGGCCCGAACGGCGCGGGCAAGACGACGCTGCTCAAGGCCGTCGCCGGGATGCTGCCCTTCGAGCTGGGCGAGGTGACGGAAGGGCGCATCCGCTTCGACGGCGCCGAGCTGCTCGGCGCCCACCCGGCCAGCATCGCCCGGCGCGGCATCGCGCTGGTGCAGGACGGGCGCCAATGCTTCCGTAACCTGTCCATCGACGACAACCTCCGGGCCGCGTCCTTTGTGCACCCGAAGGGCGCTCCCGCCCGGCTGGAGATGGTGTTCGGCTACTTCCCCTTCCTCGCCGAGATGCGGCAGCGCCAGGCGGGCCTGCTGTCGGGCGGGCAGTTGCAGATGCTCGTGATCGCGATGGCGCTGATGGGCAGCCCGCGCCTGCTGCTGCTGGACGAGCCGAGCCTTGGCCTGGCGCCCGTAATGGTGCAGGCGGTGTTCGACGTGGTGGAGCGGATGCACCGCGACCTCGGCATGACGGTCGTGGTCGCGGAGCAGACCGTGCCCCGCTTGCTGAAGATCGCGACCGACGTGTACGTGCTTTCGCGCGGCCGGGTCGCCATGCATGCGGCCCCCGCGGAAGTGGACGAGGCGGCGTTGCAGCGGGTTTACCTGAGTTAGGGGCGAGAGGAGGGGAGGCCATGGAAGGAGCGACCTGGATCGAGGCGGCCCTAAACGGCCCGTGGGGGCGGGAGCGGCAGCCCGGCATCCCGGTCACGGTCGAGGAGATCGTGGCCGACGCCCTGGCCGCGGCCGCCGAGGGCGCGGCGGTGCTGCACCTGCACGCCTACGACCCGGCCACGGGGCGCCAGCGCGACGACTGGCAAACCTACGCCCGGATCATCGAGGGCGTCCGCGCCCGCAGCGACGCGCTGGTTTACCCCACCATCCCGCTGGCCGGCTCGGCGTATGCCGACAAGCCGGGCGAGGCCGCGCCTGCCGCGCGCTTCTCCCACACCGAGGAGCTGGCCCGGCGCGGCCTGATCGAGCTGGCCGTCGTGGACCCGGGCTCGGTGAACTTCGTGCGCTTCGACGAGGCGAGCCGGGACGGGGCGGGGTTCGTGTACCGCAACACGCCCGACGAAATCCGGGCGGGCCTGGGCGTCTGCGCCCGCCACGGCGTGCATCCGGGGTACGCCATCTACGAGCCGGGCTTCACGCGTTTAGGTGCGGCGCTGGCGCAGGCGGCGCCGGGCCTGCCCGTGCCGCTTTACCGCTTCATGTTCTCCGACGAGTTCGCCTGGGGCTTTCCGCCGCGCGAGCGCTACCTGGACGCCCATCTCGCGCTGTTGGCCGAAGCCGCGCCGGGCGCGCCCTGGATGGTGGCCGGCTTGGGCGTGGACATCCGCCCGCTGGCTGGGCCGGCGGTGGCGCGGGGCGGACACGTGCGGGTCGGGTTGGAAGACGCGCCCTGGGGCACGGCGCTGACC
>CAXTUO010000623.1:0-3066 GCA_964247175.1 uncultured Acetobacteraceae bacterium
GTGCTCCTGCAAAAAGCATCATCGGCCGGCGTGGCCGCAGCATTGGCAGTCGCGCTGGCGTCCACGCCGGCCGCTGCCGACCCAATCGTGCTCAACCCGAACTTCGTCAACGACGACACTGCGGCCAACGCGCAGTACAACAGCGGCAACAAGTTCTTCGTGCAGAACTGGTCGGCGACCAATTATGCGTCCAACAGCGACACCGACCCGGGCCAGTACGACAACGGCCGGGCCGGCGGCAACAGCATCGTGGGTTTCCTTTCGGGCGCCAGCAGCTCGTTGAGCCAGATCGTCCAGGGCTTCGTCGCCGGGCGGACCTACCGCATCTCCGTTGGCGCCGACGCCCGCGCGCAGCCGGGGACCAGGCCGACGTTCACCATCAGCGCCGACGGCCAGCAGGTCCTGGCGCCGACCACGCTCACGCCGGTTGACCCCCTCAACACCTTCAGCACGGCGTTCACGCCCATCCAGTCCGATACCTTCGTCGCAGCCAACACCTTCGTCAAAATCACCTTTGCCAACACGTCCACGTCGAACAGCCAGGCCTCGACGCTGCTGACCGCAGTTTCCATCTCCCAGGTGCCGGAGCCGGTCAGCTTGGCCATCCTGGGTGTCGGCCTGGTCGGCATCGGCATCGCACGGCGCCGTCCGCACGCCTGAAGCCCAACGCCCGGCGGCCCGGATCGGCGGCTGCTGTCGGCATTCTTGACACTCTGCCGCGGGCCGCCAGCCCGGCCGCGCGGTGGAGTGGGCAAGCCGCACCGTTCCTGCAAAACTTGACCGGACCCGCCGCATCGCGGCGCGTCCGGCAGGGCAGGGGACGGCATGGCAGTACGGCTGGGCATCGACATCGGCGGGACCTTCACTGACCTCCAGGTGTTCGACGCGCGCACCGGGCGGTCCGGCAGCGTGAAGACGCCGACGACGCCGGAAGACCCCTCGGTCGGCCTGATGGCCGGCATCGACGAGGCGGCGGCCCGGTTCGGCTTCGCCCTGGCCGACGTCGGCTTGCTGCTGCACGGCACCACCATCGCCACCAATGCCGTGCTGGAGCGCAAGCTGCCCCGCGGCGTGCTGCTGGCGACCGAAGGGTTCGGCGACGTGCTGGAGATCGGCCGCCATGCCCGGCGCGACATCTACGGCCTACGCCAGCAACGCGCCGAGCCGTTGATCCCGCGGGAGCGCCGCCTAGGCGTCGCCGAGCGGATGCGTGCCGACGGCAGCGTCGAGCGCGCCCTGTCCCCGGCGGCGCTGGACAGGGCCGTGGCGGCGATCCGGGACATGCGCGCCGAGACAGTCGCCATCAGCCTGCTGCACGCCACGGTCAACCCGGCGCACGAGCAGGCGCTGCGCGACGGCATCCTGCGCGCCTGTCCCGGCCTGCCGGTCAGCATCTCCTCGGAGGTCAGCGCGGAAATCCGGGAATACGAGCGGACCTCGACGGCGATACTGAACGCCCTGCTCGTGCCGGTGGTGCGCGGCTACCTGTCGCTGCTGGAGCGGCGTATGGCGGAGCGCGGGCTTACGGCCCGGCTGCTGCTCGTGCAATCCAACGGCGGCGTGTGCAGCGCCGCCGTCGCCGCGGCGCAGCCGGTGCGGCTGCTGCTGTCGGGACCGAGCGGCGGGGCGCTGGCCGCCAGCCGTACCGCGTCCGGCCTGGGCCTCGACAGCGTGGTCGGCATCGACATGGGCGGCACCAGCTTCGACGTGTGCGTGGTGGACGGCGGCCGGGTCACGCAGACCATGCAGGGCGAGGTCGATGGCCTGCCGGTGCGCCTGCCGATGGTGGAAATCCGCACGGTCGGGTCGGGCGGCGGCTCGATTGCCGCGGTTGACGACGCCGGACGGTTCAGCGTCGGGCCGCACAGCGCCGGGGCCCGGCCCGGCCCGGCCTGCTACGGGCGCGGCGGGACCCGGCCCACCGTCACCGATGCCAACCTCTTGCTCGGACGGCTGGACGCCGGGTTCTTCCTGGGCGGCGCGCTGCCGCTCGACGCGGATGCGGCGCGGGCGGCGCTCGCGTCGGAGGTGGGCACGCCGTTGGGCCTTGATCCTGACCAGGCGGCGGCGGGCGTCATCGCGCTGACCAACACGAGCCTTGCCGCCGCGATCCGGCTGAGCCTGTTCGAGAAGGGGCTGGACCCTCGCGGCTTCACCCTGCTGTCGTTCGGCGGCGCCGGCGGGCTGCACGCGGTCGAGGTCGCGGACGAGCTGGGCATCACCGAGGTCGTGTTCCCGGCCGACGCCAGCACCTTCTCCGCGGGCGGCATCCTGGCGTCCGACATCGTGCACGACCTGGCGAGCAGCCGCCTGCTGCCGGCGCACTCCGCAAGCCTCCCGGCGCTCGCGCAGGCCGCCGCTGCGTTGCGGAAGCAGGGTGAGGCGCTGCTGGACGCCGACGGCGTGCGGCGGAACCGGCAGGCGCTCGGCCTCGCGGCCGACATGCGCTACCGCGGCCAGGCGTTCGAGCTGGTGGTGCCGTGGGATGGGGCGACGGACGAGGCCGGGCTGCAAGCGGCGGTCGCGGCGTTCCACGACATGCACCGGCAGCGCTTTTCCTACGCCAACCCGGGTGATCCCGTCGATGTCGTCACCCTCCGCCTTGCGGCGACCGGACGCCTGGACGCGATGGAGCCAGGCGGGCCGGGACC
The DNA here is from genome assembly GCA_964247175.1 of uncultured Acetobacteraceae bacterium. Classification (GTDB taxonomy): domain Bacteria; phylum Pseudomonadota; class Alphaproteobacteria; order Acetobacterales; family Acetobacteraceae; genus CAHJXG01. The sequence continues at coordinate 2,652 of CAXTUO010000623.1, forward strand.
GGAAGCGGCGCCGCCCGCCCGGCCGCAGCACCGCCGCCCGGTGTTCCTGGACGGCTGGCAGGAGGTCGCGGTCGTGCACCGCAAGGAAGTGGCCGGCCCCATGCCCGGGCCGCTGCTGATCGAGGAGGACTACACCACCGTGCTGCTCACCGAAGGCTGGACGGGCGAACCCGGCCCGCACGGCGCGCTGATCGCCCGGCGGTCCGCAGCATGACCCCGCTCGGACCGGTCGATCTGGAAATCCTGCGCAACGCGCTCACCGCCGCGGCGTCGGAGATGGACGTGACCATCTGGCGCACCAGCCGCTCCACGGTGGTGCGGGAACTGCTGGACTATTCCACCGCGGTGTTCGACGCGGCGGGCCACAACGTCGCGCAGTCCGCGCGCATCCCGCAGCACCTGAACTCGATGGGCG
>CAXTUO010000624.1:0-3059 GCA_964247175.1 uncultured Acetobacteraceae bacterium
GGGGAGCAACGCGGGTCCTCCCGCACGAGCTGGCCGAAATCCTGGTAAGGTCCCCACAAGACGCCGCTGCCGGCCAGGGCGGCAGAAATCTCGGCCAGGCTCCGCGCGGCGCACCACGGCTCCAGCACGGCTGCGATGGCATGGCGGGCGTGGAAGCGCCCGGTTTCGGTGTCGAGGTCCGCCCCCATCAGCGGGCCGACCATCGCCAGCCGCTCCGCAAGGCCGGTCGCCTTGCCGATGGCGCGCCATTGCCGGTTGGAAATGGCGACGATCATGACCCGGCGCCCATCGGCGGTGGGGAAATCCCGCCCAAACGCGCCGTAAAGGTCGTTGCCAATGGGCGGCCGTACCGTGCCGTTGATCTGCACGTCCGCGATGTAGCCGAGGTTGCCGACGGTTGCGAGCATCACGTCCGAGAGCGCCAAGGTCACATCCTGGCCATGGCCGTCCCGGCGGCGTGCCCGCTCCGCCGCAAGCAGGCCGGTGGCGAGATACAGCCCGGCCGCGATGTCCCAGGCCGGCAGCACATGGTTCACCGGCTCCTCGCCACGCCCGGTCGCCATGGGGAAGCCGCTCGCGCAATTGACCGTGTAGTCCACCGCTGCGCTGCCGTCGTGGTTGCCGGTCAGGCGCAGGGTGATCAGGTCAGGCCGCCGAGCGGACAGGGTGGCGCTGTCCATCCAGCCGCCGGAGGGCAGGTTGGTCAACAGGATGCCGGCATCCGGACCCGGCGCGGCGATCAGCGCCTGAGCGATCTCCCGTCCCTCCGGCGTGTGCAGGGCCAGCGCCACGGAGCGCTTCGCCTTGTTCAGGCCGGCCCAGTAAAGGCTGGTGCCGTCGGGGGCGAGCGGCCAGCGGCGGCAGTCGATGTTGCCGCCGACCGGGTCGATGCGGATCACGTCGGCGCCAAGCTGGGCCAGGGTCATGCCGCCGAGCGGGGCAGCAATGAACGCCGAAACCTCCACCACGCGCAGGCCGGACAGGATGGGTGCCATCGTCCTCAGCCCGTCCGGGCCAGAACGGGCCTGGCCGCGGCGACGGCGTGCAAGTCCAACGCCCGGGCCACGATCCGGGCTTGGTCGGCGTCGTGGTCGGCATGGAAGCCGCCGGCCGGGGACGGCGAGGCCGGACGGCCGACATAGGCGGCGCGCGGCGCTGCGGCCCCGGCCTGCTTCAGCAGGCGCTCCAGTTGCCGGTCCAGCCAGGTCCAGGCGCCCATGTTCTCCGGCTCCTCCTGCACCCAGGCGAAGCGCGCCGCGGTCCAGCGCCGGAACAGGGCCAGTAGCGCCTCCGCCGGCAGCGGGTAAAGCTGCTCGATCCGCGCCACCGCCACGCCGGCCATCCCGCGCGCTGCGCGCTCCTGCTCCAGGTCGTAGGCGATCTTGCCGCTGCATAGCAGCACCGTGCTGACCTCGCCCGGAGATGCGGACGCGATCACGGGCTGGAACCGCGCGCCCGGCAGGAACTCGCTGACCGGCGATACGGCGGCCGGGAGGCGGAGCAGCTTCTTCGGGCTGAAAACGATCAGCGGCCTGCGGCCGGCCAGCGCCTGTTCCCGCAGCAAATGGAAGATGTTGGCGGGGGTCGAGGGGTTCGCGATGCGCACATTGTCCCGCGCCGCCATCTGCAGGTAGCGCTCCAGCCGGGCCGAGGAATGCTCCGGCCCCTGCCCCTCCAGCCCGTGCGGCAGCAGCATGACGAGGGCGGAGGGGTCGCACCACTTCTCCTCCCCGGCCATGATGAACTGGTCGATCACGATCTGCGCCCCGTTGGCGAAGTCGCCGAACTGCGCTTCCCATATCACGAGGCTGTCCGGCCGGGCCAGGCTGTAGCCGTACTCGAAGCCGAGCGCGGCGTACTCCGAGAGCGGGCTGTTGCAGACCTGGAAACGCGCTTGTCCGCCTCCCACCCCTTCGAGCGCGACATGGCGCGCGCCTGTTTCCGCGTCCGCCAGGGCGTAATGGCGGTGGGAAAATGCCCCGCGCGCCACGTCCTGCCCGCTCAGCCGCACCGGCACCCCGTCCGTCAGCAGGGAGCCGAAGGCGAGCGCCTCGGCCAGCGGCCAGGCGATGCCGTCCTCGCCGATCACCCTCTGGCGCAGGATGCGGCCCATGCGGGCGTGCAGCACGGCCCCGTCCGGCGCGGCGGCGAGCTGCTCCGACAGGGCGCGCAGGCGCGGCTCGGCGACGCCCGTCACTGGCTCCCCAGCCATGGGCTGCGGGCCGCGTTCATCGGGGTAGCCGCTCTCGTTGCTGCGGAAGCCGTCCGCGGCGTCGAACGCGGTCTGGAACCGCTTGCGGCAGGCGGCGGCAAAGGCGTCCACCCCCGCCTGCTCGATCAGCCCTTCCCGCACCAGGAGTGCGGCATACTGGGCAGTGACGGAGGGGTGCGCGGCAATCCGGCTATACAGCACGGGCTGGGTGAAGCCCGGCTCGTCGATCTCGTTGTGGCCATTGCGGCGGTAGCACACGAGGTCGATGACCGCATCCCGGCCCTGGGCCTGCCGCCAAGCCACGGCGAGGTCGGCCGCGCGCCGGGCCGCCATGGGGTCGTCGCCGTTGACGTGCAGGATGGCGCTGTCGATCGCCTTCCACGGCCCCGTGCAGTGGCGGGAGCTTCGGGCTTCCTCCGCCTCGGTCGTGAAGCCGATCTGGTTGTTGACCACTAGATGCAGCGTGCCGCCGGTGCCGAAATGCCGGGTGCCCGCAAGCTGCAGCGTCTCGGCCACAACGCCCTGGCCGATCACCGCGGCGTCGGTGTGGAGGATGATGGGCAGGACCTTGCGCGCGCCGTCCGCCTGCAATTCCTGCAATGCTCGTGCCTGCCCGAGCACCACGGGATCGACGGCCTCAAGATGCGAAGGGTTGGACAGCAAGGTGATCCGCAGGGCGCGACCGCCAAACGTGAGCACCGCGTCGGCGCCCAGGTGATACGGCACGTCGCCCGCGCGGGGCGCGTCGGCAGGGAAGGGATGGCGGCCCTGCATTTCCGCGATGAGGCGGGCCAGCGGCCGGCGCAGCAGGTTGGCCATGATGTTCAGCCGGCCGCGGTGCATCGTG